>JABWCH010000561.1 GCA_013359215.1 Candidatus Brocadiia bacterium
GAGCAATTGGATTCGACTTACAGATTCACAAGAAGGCATGCTACTGTCGCCTACTAGGCTTTATTTGGCTAAAGAGGGGAGATTCTTGCAGAGGGATCCAATAGTGTTTAAAAATTTAGCCAATATACATAAAAAATTTCTTAAATTTATACTATCTTTTGTAAGTTTAATTAATTTGTATAAATCATTTGATAACAAGCCAAGCTTGGGTAAAGATCCTTCTGGATTAAAAGATATCCATGTTGATATTAATTGGTTTCCTTTGCCATCGGAGCCTTTCCGCCCACTAGGGGATATTAGTGAGGAAATGTTTGATAATAGTAATTTTTTAGCTGGCTGGCGTTTATTGGAAGATATGATGGAAAGTCCATCTTGGCTCAAAGTACTTGCTCGTATTTTTCATATAATGCACGTTGATCTTTTTCAAAATGTCAATAAAAAACTACTAAAAATACCTTTTGGCAAAGGAATACCTCAACCCGAAAAAGAACATGAGTTAAAAGAATATACTTTAGCAAAGCTACTCAAAAAAAACTATGGTACTCTAAAATGGGGCAATGGAAAAGGAAAACCATGTAAATATGTATGTGACGAAGAAATCTTAAATTGTATACAGAATTCACAAAATAAAGATTATAACGTACAAGGGAATAACTGTCAAGCACAAGCAGAGAATGCTTTAGCTGACTGCTGTTTAGTAGGCTATAGCAAGGCTTTGTTTAGCTTTTTATCACCATTTTTGCCAGGCTAGTATTCAGCTAAGGCTTTTGGAAAAAAAATAATTATCCCAGGCATAACAGCCAATAAACTAGGAATAACTAGCCAGATATCTAACTGGAATAAAAGTAAAATCAAGCTTGAGCTGTTGGCTTCAATTCCAAAAACTTTGGCACTTTCACGTAGTATGGCTTGGCGTTGGCAAACATCCCGAAATTTAGCCATTGAAGGCAGTTTGTCACAGGCATCAAGCTGGCGAAGCGTGAAATACAAACTTATGAAGCTAAATTGCAGCGCATATCTGGCCTGAAATGTCGGTTTGTCGATATCGTTTCGCCTAATGCTGTAATCTGAATACTCCACTATATTTGACTGCTATTCCATGACATATCACCGTGTACAACCTTATATTTTGGACACGAGAAAGCTGGGATATTGATTTTTTTCCATTTGCCTAATTTTAAAAGCAAAAAAAATTAGAAAGAGAGTAATCGCTAACACCTATTATTTATGAAGTCATACAACACTAAACTAAGGGGAAATTTTCTATTCTAAAGTTTTCTGTGTGTTAACTTTTTGCAAGCGACCTAAACCTTAGCAAAGTAAGTACTCCCAGACGATATAAAACTTACATAATCTGCATAAAATTGCCAAGATTCGGCGATAATAATTTGCTATTGGTCTATTTTTTAAAATTTTTGCCACAGAAAACGTGAGAATTAGAAATTTATATTTATGAAAATTATATTAAAAAAAATATTGCCTTTATTGATTTTATTAATTGTTATATTTTTTTATTTTTTGGGATTTACTGTAATAGAATTAATAAAAAAAGCACAAGAAGCAGAGAAAAATCTTATTGCTTGTAGAACAATCGCTTTAAGAATAGTTGAATTTTTAGAAAATACCCCAGAAAAATGGCCTCCATCTTACGAAGATTTAAGGAGATCTAAAATAATCGTTTTGGGAAGACTTCCATT
>JABWCH010000562.1 GCA_013359215.1 Candidatus Brocadiia bacterium
TGGCTGACGCAAATGTTTCCTGAGGTTGCCATAACCTATGGATATGAAACCAAAGAGAAGCGGAGAAAAAGCGGTCTTTCTAAAAGCCATATTGTAGATATATAGAGCAAGAAAGCTGTGTTTATAAAAATGCACTCATTTGGAATACTTGGTTAGTTGTTGGAATAGGAGAGAAAGTTTATTTTATTGATATCAATGATAGACATTTTGAAGAATATAGGTTAGAAGCTTATTTTTGTGCTTTGTATACAAAAAATAGTTTTAAAAATTTAAGTTCTACCGATGATTTACTTTTAGTTGCATCAGCTACTGATTTATTAAGATTTGATATAAACGCTAAGATAATATGGCATGTAAAAAATTTAGGGATAGATGGTGTAATTGTAGAAGATATTTATGGTTCAACTATAATTGGATCAGGCGATTGGGATCCTCCTGGTGGTTGGAAAAAATTTAAAATATCTTTAAATAATGGAAATAAAAAATAAGGAGACCCGAATCAATTAGAGCAATATATATTAGATCAATTTTATGGAAAATAAATTTATGCTTACCTAGTTAGAATACATTAAAATTTATAAAATATTTCCTATCAGCATGTTGTGTTTTATTTGAATAATTGAAGATAAATTTTGCATTATTTTATGAAACAACATGTTACAGAAATTTTATGTGGTTTAACTGGATAATCATTATAAATTTTTTTAGGTTATGATTATGGTGAGTATCGTAAAATATTTTTATCAAGAAAAAATTGAAACTCGAGAAATTCATTTTTCTGATGACTCCAAATGTTTAATTCTATCTCCTTTAAGCATGAAATATGGTGATATACAATTAATGAAAATTATGTGGGATTTATCAATAAATTATGTTAATAAATTTGAAATAAAATATATTATACTTGATTTTTCAAGAGCTGAAGATATTAGCAGTACTTCTATAGGTTTGCTATTAAAATTAGCTAATGATCTTCAAGAAAAGCAATGTGATATAGTATTAGCAAATCCTTCTAAAACTATGCACACTATATTTAAAAATATTGGATTAGATAAAATGTTTAGAACTTACCCAAATAATTACCAAGCATTGCTAGCTTTTCGCTCTGCTACCCTTTTCTAATACGGACTGTTTACACAGGAGTCCTTGGAAATGATCTATGGAAGAAAAAAGATAAAAAATGGTTCCTGAGATAAAAAATGGTCAGACACTATCTCAAGTTGTTTTTCTCTAATGATTTAGTATTTTTTTATAGCTAGAAAATCAGTTTCTAAAGCCTTCATCAAGAAAATAATAGAAGTCTTAAGATGGAGGTTTTAGAAAAAAATACTGAAAGAGTTAGAGGAAAATCCCAAAAGTATGACAAGAGGATAGGCAATAGATGAAAAATATCCTGGAAATAAACCAAATAGACAAAAAATAGTAAGAAAATGGTCAGACACGATCTCAAGTTGTTTTTCTCTAATGATTTAAAGAATAAGGTCAGACACAACTATAATATATTGCAAATAAATATTTTATGGCATTGGCATAGAATCTTCTATGTATAAATCTCCTGTATAAAAAAATTCGCTTACGCTTTCAAAGCAAAACTCTAAAGAATAAGGTCAGACACAACTATAATATATTGCAAATAAATATTTTAAGTATTTTCCAATCGTTAAAAAGGCTATTCAAAAAGCTGCAAAATTTCAG
>JABWCH010000197.1 GCA_013359215.1 Candidatus Brocadiia bacterium
TCGTCTCATTCGTGATTCATACCTTTTTGGTTTCAGCTTGCTCACCTAGAGAAATGGCCGCTACTGCTCTGCGATTATCGTGGAGAGGTACTCCAGGATTTGGTTTTTTTGGCAGTTAGCAGATTTTTTTTCTTTGATGGCTTTGGAGATTGTGTATTGTAATTTTAAGGGAATCTCTTGGTGCATAAACTTGGTGTTGATTTGGCGGAGGATTTCTTCGCTGGCTTTGCTGCCAAAAAAAGAGCCTGTGTCCAGGAGGCTGAGAGTGGGGTGGAAGATATATTGGGAGAAGAGCCATAGGAAGAGGGTTGTTGTGTCAGAGGCGGGGTTGGCTCTTTTGAGTGCATCATAGAGGTCTGCTTTTTTTTCGTAGGAGAGTTGGTCTGTTTCTTCTGCGAAATAGTTTACGATGTTTGAGTCTATGCTTTTTTGGAAGCGGGTCATCCATAGTTCGAAGAGGAAGACTTTGAGAGTGTCTGCTTCTGAAAGAGTTTGTTTGAGTTTGTTGAGGAATCTTGTTTCTCTGGTGATTCTTTGGGTTACATGCAGTTGGTGTCTTGCCTGGCCGTATTGTTTCAGGAATTCTTCTTTTGCTTTTGCGTCTAACTGTATTTTTTCGATGGCAGCGATAATCTCTTCTTCGGACGAAGACCAGCAGAAGTTGTCCATATATTGTTTTGCTTTGTCGAAAACATCTGGTTCGTGGTTTTTTTTGAGCAAGAGGTCTTTTAGTTCTTGCTTTTGTTCCTGGGAAAGCTGGAAGGTATTGCATTTTTTCATGAAATCCTTGATGTCTTTGAGAGAGGGCAAGGGTGTGAGATCGAAAATAGAGAGGTATATGTCCTTTAGCTCTTCGTTTTGCATTTCAGGGTAAATGTATGATAAGAATGTGTTTTCTTTGTCGCTTAGCAATTCTCTCCATGCCCAGGGTGTGTTTTGTTTTTCTGCTTCCAGAGTCCATTCCAGGACTTTGAGGTAGTCAGAGAAAATTTTGATTTTCTTGGGCCAGTCTTGCCTGGCTTCGTCCAGGAGTTTTTGTGCCTGGGCTTCGTTTTTGTAGAGCAAAATGCGGTTTTCTATAGTTAGTATGATTTCTGGATATTCCTGCAATAGTCTGGTGTATTGGATTTTAAGATCTTTGTATTCTCTTTCTAGTTGCATAAAAAGGATTTTTTTTCGGAAGCCATCGTGTGGAACTTTGTTGTAGGAAAGTTCGGTTTGGTACTCCAAGAATTCTAGCAATACGCTTCTGTGGAATCCTGGGGCCTGGACTTCAACAGGGAGTAAGCTATCGAATCTTTTTTGAATGACTTCGGTCGTGATTTTTTCGAGATGGTATGATGCTATTTTTATTAGATCTTCCAGGGATTTGGGCAGACTTTGGAAGTGGTTTGTGGAAGATTTTAGCTTGAGATAGATTTTTTGTGCTAATTCGTCCTGGAGAAGGAGGTTGTTGCTGACGAGAAGGCCAGGCTGTAAGAATATCCAGGAAAGCATTTTTTCGATTCCTGCTTTTTGTAGCATGCCTAAATCAAAGTTTTCTTGTAAGGATAAGAATCGGCATATTCGGTTTTGCAGGCAGTCCATATTCCATCCCTGACTTATATCTCCTTTTATTTCTTTGAAGAGAATGCGGTCGTCTATGGATTCTAATACAGGGATATACCTTTGGTAGCGGTTTGTGGTGAAAGAAAAGCCTGGGATTTCTAGGAATTCATTCCACTGGTACATGGTTTCTTCTATTTCCTGGATTAAGGAAATACAAGACGAATAGAGGGAATAGATTTGGCCTGTTTTTCTGTTGCTTGTGATGCTTTCATAGCTTTGGATTTTTTCTAAGATGGCCTTGAGTTCTTCGTTGTCTCCTACAAAGGCCAGGAGTTTATGGATTTTTTGGTATAGGTGTTCCAGGGGCGATTTTTCCATGGCTAAGGTGGAAAAAAGGAAATGCGTGTGAACAAAGTTTTTCCAATCTTTAAGGCGAGAGAGTAGTCTTTGGGAGATCAAGAAGGCCAGATCTAAATTTTTCCATGATTCTTTTTCCCATATAGAAAGATAGTCGTTGAGTTCTTCAAAAAAAGAATCCCAGATGAAGCGTTTGTCTTCCTGGAGGGTTTGTTCTAGTGTCTGGTATATGTTGGTGAGCGCGTTTTCCATATCGCTGTGTGTTTGTATAAAATTTTCCTGGGAAGAATAGCAGCCGCAATGGAATAGGGAGCTTTCGATTTTTTGGAAAAGGGCTTTCGCACCTTTTTCCCATAGATTTAGCAATTCTTCGCATATAGCAAGGTCTTTCCAGGAATCTTTGGTGCATAGAGGGGAAAGCTTTTCTGCTATATAGAGGAATCTTTTTTGCAAAGGGATGGAAAGGCAGTTAAACCATTCCTGGGCATATTCTTGTTGTAAAAATTCTCCTAGTTTAGGAGAATGCAAGGCATCTTTGGGAAAAGAAGGGGGGAAAAAAGGATGAGACAGAATTTGTCTCTGGTATCCTTCCCACAGGATCTTTTCTTGGCTTTGGATTTCAAGTGTTTTGATGTCTGGGAATTCTTTTTCTCTTTCTATTTCGTGGCTCATGAATACACTGGCGTGTTGCTCTTGCGAGCTAAAGCTGGCTATTTTTTGCAGCCAGTCTATTTCCTTGGTGTCTTCTTTTTCTATCCATCGCCTGTCTATTGCGTACTTGAGGAAAGCGAAGTTCTTGTTTTTCCAGGCTTGTTTTAGTTTTGCCCATCTTTCTGTGAAAAAAAGCTCTGTGTTTGCAAGATCCAGGTCGCAGCTATTGCCTTTGCTTCCCAGGAAAAAGTTAAAAAAGGTTCTTTGCCAGAATAGCAAAAGGCTTAATTTTTGGTTGGCTTTTTCCATGTCGGGCTGAGATTGCTGTAAAATTTTGAAAATTTCCTCTTTGTTTGTGTCTAAAAGAGCAAGCGCAGAAAGGTCGGCCTGCCTTTCTTCGTATAGTTTCTGGCAGAAATTTCTATCCATCCAGGCCGCGCTGTCAAGCGTGGCAAAGGCTTCCAGGAGGTGGTCATAGAAATACTTTATATTAGGGGGGGAAAAGTAGGTGTCTAGTTTGACGATTCCCAAATACTGGAGTTTGCCGAGGATCTGCTTTCGTATTTGCGCTAACTGGCATTGTTTATGGTTGAATTCCTTTAGACCAGGGAAGAAGAATTCCATCATTTTCAAGGCTTCTACTGGATGCAATCCTTTTCTTGCGGCCAGGCAGGCATCCTGAGTATATTCGGTGATTGACATGGTATCATTTTCTATGGCAACTGTCCATGTGCTGCTGGAAACATTGTCTTTTGTGTAGCGGACGAGAATTTTTTTGCGCGTTTCTTCGTCAAGCAAAGACCAGTGCATATAGCCGCATAGGCTCAAGCCTATAATGAAAAGCAGCCGCCTCAGAGTTGTCTCAAGGCCAGGGTTGTCTTCTTCGAGATAAAAGAAAGACACATCTTTTTTAAGCAGAGAGAAATTGCGGTAATGGTAGGGGCTATCTTGTTTTGATAGAACC
Organism: Candidatus Brocadiia bacterium; assembly: GCA_013359215.1. GTDB lineage: Bacteria > Planctomycetota > Uabimicrobiia > Uabimicrobiales > JABWCH01 > JABWCH01. The sequence continues at coordinate 3,521 of JABWCH010000197.1, forward strand.
TTTTCTATTAAATCCAGAAATACAGATTCATGGTATGTCTGGAAGTCGCGGAAAAGGGCGCGGTTTAAGTCTGTGCCTCTAAGCTTGTCGGCACTTCTGGCACTCATCATTCTGACCACGACTTTGACAAGAGAAAACCATTGGGAATTGCGGCTCAGTGCATCCTGTACCCAATTTCCGTCTATCTGATGGTCGAGAGGGGCATTGAGGATGTGGAACAAAATATAAGAAGCATAGTCGTTGCTTCCCAGAATATCCTGGTGTGACGTTGTTTCCATTGCCTTAAGAAAATGTCCGCCATAGTCTATCATTTCCCATTGGCCTGCCAGGTTTAGTTTGAAGTTGCCTTGCTTTATGTCTCCAAAAGCCCAGACACTATTTTCCAGAAGTCGGCCTGTGTTGTACAAGAAGGTAATCAAAGCGGGAAAGGCAATCAAGGTAAAGCTTTCTCTTTCTCCTTGATGCACTTCATCTACTTTTTTGTAGAGATGGTTTTGGAAGATTTCGCTTGCATCGTATAAAAAAGAAGATAAGATCAAAATATTTCCAGCAACCTTTTGCACAGGGGCTAGAACCTGGTTTATGCCTTCATAGTATTGTCTCATGGCGTTGGCAGTGATGACTTCGTTTTTGACGGCCAGGAGGCGTTTGGCTTCCATTTTTTTTTCGCCATGGAGGTATTCCAGGGCTATTTTAGCAGGGATTTTCTGTTGTACCTTGATCTGGAAGAATTCAGGGAATCTTCTTGTGATTTCTTTGTGGGAATATCTTTGCAAAAGATCGTTTAGACAAATTTCTTTTTCCAGCATAGGCTCGTTCATCTGGGAGAGGTCTTGTGGCAGCCAAGAGAATTTCCAATAGAAATCTTCTGGGCGTTGTGAGTCGTAAAAAAATTCGCGCAGCAGGCTTTTTCCATGATCGGCAAAAAGGGATCGGCTTTGTTTGATTAAATCTCTTAATGTTATGTTTAATCTTATGGGAAAAATCTTTTGGGATGCTCTGCTATAGCAAGCGTCTTTTGTGTCCCAAAAAAATTCGCACATAAGGTGAGGGGCAAGCTTCATAAGCTCCAGGATGGTCAGTTGCGACAGCTTTTTAGTGTCTATGATTTCTAAAAGAAAAAGCTCTGCTCTTCCAGGAATGAATTCATCGTTTAAGAGCTTTAAGTCATTTTGTCTGGATTCGTGGCAAAGGTGCTGGATGAGTTTATGGTTTTGGTAGGGAATGTGTTCCCAGGCTTCTTCTTTTTCCAGGGTTCGGGAAGCGACCAGATACAAAGATAAATCATCGCAGGAAATAGATATTTTTTCTTCAGAAAGTATTTCTTGTAAAGATCGGAAAATGTTTACATATACTTCGGTATAGATTTGGGAATTGGATTCGTAGAAGCAAGGAATAATATCGCTATGATGGCTGCGGAAGTCCATAACTTTAAGCGCGAACTTCTCTCCTGTATGGATATCCTGCACTAAATAGACAGACCCAAATCCGCCTGTTCCAATGCGCTTTAGTAGATCCAGCCCTGAATTTTTACAATGGTTTTCCAATTGTTCACGGGATTCAACAAAAGGATCTACGTATTCCCAAAAATGATTCTTTTCTTCTTTTTCTGTGGAAAAAAGAGGGTTATCCATGTTTTCTTTCCCAGGTTTGATGATATGAGGTTAAAAAATTCATTCAATTTTTTTGCAAAGTGTAAAAAACATAAGGAAATGTTTATCTTACTGGAAATTCTTGCTCTTTGTCAAGAAGAAAAACTGTCCTGGCATTTTTGAAAGGAGAATGTTTTGCTATTACAAAAAACAATCATTGGTATGATCCATGTCCCTGCGCTGCCAGGGAGTCCTTTTCATGAGCTTTCTATGGATAAAATCCTGGAAACTTGTTTGAAAGAGGCTCGGATTTATAAAGAATGTGGTGTGGATGCGATTGCCATTGAAAATATGCACGATGTTCCTTATCTGAATAAGACCATTGGGCCTGAAACCATATCTTGCATGTCTGTGGTTGCCTGGGAGGTAAAAAAAGAATTTTCTTGCGGCCCTGTTGGAATACAGATTCTCGCCGCTGCCAATAAAGCAGCTCTGGCCGTTGCTCTGGCGGCAAGGCTGGATTTTATTCGTGCAGAAGGTTTTGTTTTTGGGCATCTGGCGGATGAGGGCTATATAGAAAGCTGTGCAGGAGAATTGCTTCGATACCGTAAAAACATAGGAAATCCCAAGATACTCATTTTGACAGATATAAAGAAAAAGCATAGTTCCCACAGCATTACTTCTGATATTGATATTGTGGAAACTGCCAGGGCAGCAGAATTTTTTGCAACCGATGGTGTGATTATCACAGGGTTGCATACTGGCGATGCCCCTGATCTTGAGATTGTAAAAAATGTAAAAAAGTCGGTTCGCGTTCCTGTGCTGATTGGGTCTGGGATTACTTGCGAGAATTTTCCCGCTTTTTTGCCTTATGCGGATGCTTTTATTGTTGGATCTTTTTTTAAGAAAGAAGGCTTCTGGAAAAATGAGCTGGACACAGAGAGAATCAAGCGGTTTATGGATGTAGCAAGAAAAAATAGAATTTGAATTTTGAATATTGTTAATGGATGAAGAGATGATGAATTTCTTCGAAGCCTTTATGGTAAAGATAGGCGAAATAGCTTCCCAGAAAGAAACGCATATTCTTAAACCAGAAGAAGAATACCAGGTTCTGGCGAATCTCAATCGAGAAAAGTTCTTTTCCATGCTTTCTTATTTTGCTTCTGTCAAAAGCACAGGGGTTCTTCTTCTGGAAATGCCTCCCCTCATTAGCGGTTTTTTGCCTTCTCTTGAGATTCACTATCATACAGGAAATATTGTTTTTTTGGAATATTTTCAGCATGGTGAAGAGTCCGAGATGAAAAAATGCGCCCAAAAGGTTGAAAGAATCCGCACGCAATTTTGGAAAAATTATACAGACGAACAACTCTATCAATTTTTTACAGACATGATAAGCCAGAAGACACAGTATTTGGGCGGTGTAAACAAAGTAATCCAGCAAATGTCAAGGGATCAGCTTTTAAAAAAAATTTTTGTTCTTGCGCCTCCTGTATTGCAAATAGAAAAAGAACATAGCTATATTGGAGAGGCAACTTTTTGCTATGCTATGGAGAAATGGCCTCAAAAGGGACTTTACTTGCTAAAGGTTAAGTTTTTGGAAAAAGAATTTTCCTTAAGTAGCAAAAATACTAAAATTTGTGTTTCCAGCTTATTGCAGATGGTGGATGATTTTTTAGCATAGTGTTGGCATGAGAATATTGATGGTGCAATTAGATAGGGTGAAATTATGGGTGTAGAACTCCCTTTTGAAAGAAGCGAAAAAAATAAGAACTTAAAAGCCTTCAAAACAAAGCGTATGGCTACATCCTCTTTTTTGACGGAAATCCGCAAAACCTATGAAAAAAACCTTACCAGGCTTCGTAAGCTGCGTTCTGCTTTGGAAGAAAAGTCTTTTACCTCAGAGAGTGCAAACAAAAAAAAGCTGGAAAAATTCACCACCACAGCCAATATCACCAAGGTAAGGTATAAAGAGGACTATGCTTCCTCTGATATTGCCAACAAGCTCTGTATGCATTATCTGCAAACAGGAGAAAATTTACCGCCAGATGGCTTGCCTTTATCAGATGTTTATACATTGCTTTCAAAAATCGGAGAAGGGGCGAGCAGCAAAATCTATTTAGCCAAGGACAACAATCTCGATATTCTTTGCGTAATCAAGCTTATTTTGCAAACAGGCTCAGAAGAAACACGCCAGAAATTCTATGCAGAAGTCAAAACAACGGCCAAATTGCGCCATCCTAATATTGTCAATATTTTCTATGCTAACCATATTGGAAGCTATTTTTACTATGTCATGGAGTATATAGATGGTGCAAGCTGCGAAGACATAATGAAAAAAAGACCCTTTTCCATCCATGAGGCAATCCATATAGGAATTTGTACTGCAAAGGCTTTGCAGTATGCCCATGCCAGCAAAATCATACACAGAGATGTCAAGCCAGCAAATATCATCATGGGAATAGATGGTACGGTTAAGCTTCTGGATCTTGGTTTAGCCATCAACCCTCGGTTTTTAAATACAGATGAAAGAAATAAAATTGTAGGGACACCATACTATTTATCTCCTGAGCAGGCACGTGCCGAGTTTGAGCATATCAACGAAAAAAGCGACATCTATTGTTTAGGGGCTACGCTATATCATATTTTAGCAGGCAAAGTTCCTTTTCCAGGAAAGCACCTGGTGGAAACCATTGCTATGGTTGCCAATATGGATTTAGCTCCTAAAAATCCTGGTTTTTTAAGAGCAGAGATTCCTAAAAAACTGGAAGATATTGTAATGAAATGCATGGCTAAAAAACAAGAAAAACGCTATGAGAATATGGGTGAGATCATTGTAGAGCTAGAAAGAATACCTGGAAGTAGCTCTTTGAATTTTAGCATCCATTGAATTTTGGTCTGGCCTGAAAGCATGCCAACTTAAGGAACTAAATTTTAAGGTATTTTTTTACTGGGAATGATTTTATTGAGTGTGCGTAGGAGAGTGGCTATGTCGAAGATATTGTTGATTGACGACTCTATATTCACTTTAAATCACTATTCTGAAATGATTGCAAAATTGGGACATGAGGTTTTGATGGCAAATAGTGGAGAAGAAGGGGTGCAGGTTTTTATCCAGTCCAAGCCTGATATGGTTCTTTGCGATCTCATGATGCCCGAAATGGATGGATTTGAAGTCTTGACACAAATTAAGGGGAATAAAAAAGATTTTGCCTATTTTTTCCTTGTAACTGCGGATGTGCAGGAGAGTACAAGGGCAAAAGCCTTGAAGCTAGGGGCAAGGGATCTGGTCTGTAAACCGCTCACGCAAGAGCAGATGGTAGAGGTTTTAAAACGCTATGGGAAATAATATTGTCATTTACCTCAAACCAGGAGAAATCTACGCATCTTGTGATGATATTGTTATCAAGACTGTTCTTGGCTCTTGTATTTCAGTCTGTTTGCATGACAAGATAAACCGCGTAGGGGGAGCAAACCATTATATGCTTCCTACCAGCAAATCGGGTTCTCAGGATATTTACAACTATGGTGAGAATGCTATTCCTGCTCTTATCGATGCCGTTATTTCCGAAGGTGGGAACAGAAAATATCTGGTATCGCAAATCATTGGCGGCAGTTGCACACGCCCTGACAGCACAATCGATGTAGGAAGCCAAAATATTGAAATCGCTCGTCAGCAATTGGCTAAATATGGAATCCCTATCCTTAGAGAAGAGGTAGGAGGAACAACAGGGAGAGTGATTCGCTTTTTTCCCAAAAGCAATGAACTGGAAATGAAGTTTGCGGGTGTTAGGGCAGAAAAAGCAGAGAGCAAGCCCATGGAAACACAGCCAAACTATTCTTTTGTGAACCTGAGCCAGGCACAAGGCCAGTTTTTGCAGAATCTTTTTTCCGTGGCGTTGCAGCGTGCTGGAATTTCTCTTTCTTCTTTGCTTGGAACAGGGGTTTCGGTTGGGATTCGCGAGGTTTTGCTCAGAAAAATGGACTATGTTCAGGAATATCTGCAAAACAGCTTTGGCGATTTTATCATCAGCACAGGCCAGAAAGAAGATCGCCCTTTGGGAGAGGTGGTAATGCTTATGGATACAAGCAAAGCTCGCATCATCGTCAATTCTCTGCTAAAGCGCCCCATGGAGAGTCCTTTGATATATGATCGCATGGAAAGCAGTGTTTTGAGCGAATTGGCGAACATTTTGATCAATGCTATTTTAGGTACTCTGGCAAACCATCTTGGCTTTACCATGATGCTTAGAGTTCCTTCTCTGGCAAAAGGAAAGGCAGAGTTAGAGAAAGTTCCTTTTATGAACCCTGCTAAAAAATGGAAAGTCAGTCTTGCTGTAAAAACCTCTCTTTCTATCCCTGCGTTTAAAAGTGAAACGTCTTTGCTTTTTATGATAGAATTGCGTACTCCTTCTGTATTTTTTGATTTGCAAGGTTAGAGAACCATGGAAGAACAAGGCGATATAAAACGAATTAAGGTATTAGTAGTGGATGATTCGGCTATTGTTAGGAGAATTTTATCCGAGCAACTGTCTCAAGATGATTCCATTGAAGTTGTAGGCTCTGCTCCTGATCCTTACGTAGCGCGTGATAAGATCGTGAGGTTAAAACCCGATGTCTTGACTTTAGATCTGGAAATGCCCAGAATGGATGGCCTTTCTTTTTTGAAGAAGCTCATGGCGCATTATCCTTTGCCTGTCATTATCCTGAGTTCCTATAGCCAGAGAGGATGCCATAATGCTTTAGCTGCAATGGACTTAGGTGCTGTTGAAGTATTGAGTAAGCCAGGAGATTCTTTTAG
>JABWCH010000563.1 GCA_013359215.1 Candidatus Brocadiia bacterium
CATTTTATATAAATTATTGTCCAAAAGGCGATTGCATAATACTTATTTAGTATAAAGCTAGGAAAAATTCGTTGGCAAATAATTTTGGAAACTTCGGTTTTGAATAAATCTTAAATCTTAAGGTTATTATTGATTATCTCCGCATACCTTTTATTATTATAAACTATAAAGAAAGGCACTATTCTTCCAAGGTTATAAGATAGTTTAGCTATAAAAGCATGATTAAACAAAATAATAAAAAATTTACTTTTATTGATCTATTTGCTGGCATTGGCGGTATAAGAATCGCTTTTGAACGTGCTGGCGGGGAGTGTTGTTTTACCTCAGAAATAGATGAGAGCTGTCAAATAATGTACGAGTCTAATTTTGGCGCAAAGCCCTATGGCGATATAACAAAAATTAATGCAGAAGATATTCCAGATCATGATATATTGACAGCTGGTTTTCCTTGCCAAGCTTTCAGCATTATAGGCAATAAATTAGGGTTTTCTGATACGCGTGGAACATTGTTTTTTGAAGTAGAAAGAATTTTGAAAGCAAAGCGTCCTAAAGCTTTTTTGTTAGAAAATGTTAAGCAGTTAACTACACATGATAAGGGCAGGACTTTTAAAATCATTCTAAATAAATTGAAAGAGCTTAGATATTATGTGCATTATAAAATTCTTAACGGTCTTGATTTTGGAGTCCCACAAAAAAGAGAACGGATTATTATAGTTGGGTTTAAAGAAAATTTTCCTTTTGAATTTCCGAAACATGGGAAAGAAACAAAAAAATTATCTGATGTTTTAGAACCCGATGATCAAGTTGATAAAAAGCATTTTTTAAGTGATTATTTCTACAAAAAACTACAAAGAAAATTAAAAGAACAAAATAAAACTCCCGATTTTTTTCCTTCTATTTGGCATGAAAACAAAGGTGGCAATATTGGCATTCATCCTTTTTCTTGCGCCTTAAGAGCCAATGGCTCTTATAATTATTTGACAGTAAATGGAGAACGACGTCTAACGCCAAGAGAAATGTTGCGATTGCAAGGATTTCCTGATTCTTTTAAAATTGTTGTTCCAGACACTCAAGCTAGAAAGCAAGCTGGCAATAGCGTTGTGGTGCCAAAAATTGAAATGGTCGCTTGCGCAATTGTTCAGGCGATTGGGAAAAAATCTCAACCTAGATTTGTACAACCAGATTTATTTAATTCAGTTGAAGAATTGGAAAAAATTTATGAATAAAGATTTAGCAAAACAAGCATTGGATACAATTATTCGCAAGTCGAGAGTCCACCTTTACAAGCCTATTCAGATTGCAGAAATTTTATATCATCACAGAATTTCTGATGGAATGGATTTAACTGATTTGGAGTCATACAGAAATATTTCTAAAAGATGGAGAGATGAAATTTCTTTGCTTTTAGTTGGCCGCAAAAGCACATCAAGCCAAAAGTATCAAGACAATGTCTTTGAGTCAAATGCTGTTCCTCCACATTTGTTAGCGCAACTTGGCGATATCAATAAAAATGGAAATGGTTTTGTGGAGGTATATATATATACCCAACTTGCTAGTTGTAAATTTTGTTGAAAATAAAAAATAAAGAATTATACTCCTATCAAAAACAAATATGATTAGGAGCAATAAAAATGAAAACAGATAAAGAAACAATGATTATAACAATTTACCTAAC
>JABWCH010000198.1 GCA_013359215.1 Candidatus Brocadiia bacterium
GATAGATATATATTGTATTTCAATATGTTAAGAATACCTGCGTAACTCCTATAAATAAGTTCCCCATTTAGACGATAAAGATAACGATTAAGATTAAGAGCTGAATGAAGGGATCGAAAAAGGCAAAGAAGAGGGAAGAGAAGAGGGAAGAGAAGAAGCAAAAATTTTAATAGCAAAGGAGATGCTGGCAGAGGGAGAACCTATTGAAAAAATAGTCAAATATTCTAAGCTTTCACAAGATAAAATTAGACAAATGCAAGAAGAATTACATTAGATTCCATTTCCCAGGGCGTTGCTCCAATGCTGTTAAGATAAGCGTAACAGCATGCGATTATTAGACCTAGACATTATGTGAAAGGTCTGTATATACCAGCCCACAACACTGTTGACTTGATTGAGGAAGTGGACTGACCTAAACCTAAACCTCATGCGTGTTAACTTTTCGATGCAACTCTTTACCCTGAAAGGGTTTTATATACCAGCCCATGGGTAAAAAGGATAATGAATTTTAGCCCTGAAAGGGCGTGACATAAAATTTTCCAGGTATGTTCCGCCCTTTCAGGGCTTGATGATGCCTCTCCCAATACCCAGGGTGTTGACCTGGGCTAGTATGTTAAACCCCTAAGGGGTAAAGAATTATATAAAAGTTAACACGTATGACGTTTAGGTTTAGGTTTAAGTCTATAAATAGCATAGTTTTAGCCTTAACTTAACAGCGTTGGGCGTTGCCCCTGGCTATTATATTTCGCCCCTTTGAGGCTAAGATTGGAATATAGCTTAAAGTGCATTTATTACTAAAACTATAATTTCCTATGCATCCAGATACTCTATCCTGGCTTGAATGCGGATCATACCCTTTGACTTTACTGGGTTTCAGGATTGCTATAGCTCTGCCAGGCTTCGCTTCGACCAGGATTCTGCCAAAATCATGAGCGATGATATGCAATTCCACCAAAAAGCCCTTTCTCCTCCAAAGCCAAACGCCAGCGCAATCCCTGCGTCTTCTCTCAATACCCCCTTTTTTTCCTTTCTCTTCCCAAAATCTACACTTTTTGCTTGATGGATAATGCTTTGTTTGGTATTGTAGCTAAAAATAGAATTTTTGTCCTGTTGTTTTACCATGTAGGAGAAAAAGTTTATGAAAATGATTGTTGTATGTATCTTATTTTTTATCATGATGATCGGAGAAATAGAAGGCCAGGAAAAAATTGTAACATCTGTTGTGCTGACAAAAAAGCAAAGTTCTTTGCAGACCATGCTGGATCAAATGATAGAAAGAAAAATAGAAAAAAATTATCAGATGATAAAATGGGACAGACAGAAGATAAACAAAGAGGCAGTGCATCGCTGGATGTTTGATAAAGAAGAAAGGAAAGAGCTGGATAGCCCTCAAGAAATCATCATTCCTATGGCTTTTTATATAAACAGAGAGGGGAAGATGAAATGCTATTTCAGCATGTTGGAACTAAGCATAAAGCCAAAAAAGAAAATCAAAAAAATATGGAATGCAAAAGGCGAAGGGAAAAATGTCAAGGAAGTATTTGAAAAATTGATAGAAAATGGATTTAAAAAAATCCAGGACAAAGGGCTAGAAATAAAAGAAATAGAAAATAGAAAAAAGCTGATGATTTTATCGAATGAAGAGGAAACAATAGAGATTCCAGAATTCATGATACTGAACTATCTTGTGGAACATTTTGCAAAGACAGAAGAATACGACCTGGTTCTGCCAGGCAAATATTCCAGAGAAACAGGCGAAATCATAAAAAAATGGAGCAGGAAAGGCGTAAATGTTGAAAATATAGCCAATGAAATGGGGAAACTGGCAGGAGAAAAACCAGAGCAGCTACTGAGCTGGAACATAGAAGAAATCTCCGATGAGCATTACATAGCGAACGCTGATATATGGTATACACAAGAAGAAAAAGACAAGCGAAGCCAGTATGCAAATTTGTATGTGAAAATAGAAGACATTCTGGAAAAATGCAAGGCAATCGCGAATCATATATACTTCAAAAATGCCCTGGAAAAAATAGAAGAAGGGCAAGACTTGCCAGTGCTTATAGACGACCAAAAGCTTTCAGGAGAGGAATTTGCCACCATCCTGAACCAGGGAGATAAAGAGGCAGGCTTCCAGAAAGAGCTAACGGTTTTGATTCTAGCCATGATGCACGAAAGTCCCATGAGCATAGAAGTTCTTTATGAAAAAGGCAGAGAAGGCGGAAGGGAAGGCATATTCCAATTCCTGGAAGAAAAAGGAAAAGGAGTCTATGCAAGCCAGGGAATCCAGAAACTAGGCAAATGGCTAGGCCAAAACCTGAGCTTGTATGAAGCTTTGGCAAAGCACTACAACAAGCTCTCGCCAGGGATGAAGTTCCTGCTGCTAAGAGAAATCGTGATCAACAACAAGGGAAAAAGCCAGGATGTATGGAAGAAGATAGCAAGCCAGCTCCCCTCGGAAGAAGACAAACAGCTTCTGGCAGCCATGCTATGGGAAGAAAAAGAAGAGCAGTCCAAGCTTGATATACTGCAAGGCCTAAATCCAGAGATGATCAACTGGCCGTTGTATGAAAAAGCCCTGAAAGTACAAAGCCTCAAAGAAGCAGCCAAAGAAAAGATCGCCCGCCTGCTAGAAGAAAAGACTATGCCCTTGCTGCTGCATCTATGGAAGGCAAGAAAAGGCATGGAAAACGAGCTGACAGACATCCTGTCCAGGCTTCAAAGCATGCCAGCAGCAGCCTGCAAGCATATACTGGAACGCTACGAGACACTGGCTGACAGCAACAAAGACAAGGCCATAGCCATGGACAGCAACAAAGACAAGGGCATAGCCATGCTCAAGAAAATCAAGACAGAGCAAGCCTTCAAGCTCATATACAAGAAGCTAAAGGAAGACAAGAACCACAACAAGGAAGCCTACAAGAAACTGAAGGAAGCCTTCTTTGAAAGCGAATACCCAGACAAGACAAAAGAAATCCAGGATTTTGCCTACCCCAGGCCAGAGGACTACAAGGCCATAGAAGAAGGCCAGAGCAAAGACCTGACAGGGCCAGAGGTATGCAGGCTATGGACGATCAACGAAATCAAGGAAAACCCAATAGATTCAAAAGCCCTATGGCAAGAGAAAGGAGCTATGGTGTATGCCTGGTATGCTATGGAAGGAACTTCCCTATCCAAAGCACCAGAAGGCTGGGCAGATGCCGAATGGAAAGAATGCTGGAAGGGTGAGTACATAGACTTTACGCATGATACCTGGAAAAAAAAAGACAGGGATGACCAGGCAAAGCTTTCAAGTGCATACAGAAAATGGTATGCTGAGCAAAAAGGCTTGCCAGAAGAAAAGACCATCAACAAAAACGGCGTGGACTTTGTGTTGTGCCTCGTGCCGCCAGGAAAGTTCTCGATGGGTTCGCCAGACGGAGAAGACAGCCGAAGCTCAGATGAAAAAAGCTTCAAGGCTCTCATCAGCAAGCCATACTACATAGGCAAGTATGAAGTAACCCAACAGCAATGGCAGGCGGTTATGGGGGGCAACCCATCAGGGTTTAAGAATGTAGGCGAAAAAGCTCCTGTAGAAAATGTATCCTATGATGATTGCAATGGCTTCTTGAAGAACATGGGGATGAATATGTCCCTGCCAACAGAGGCAGAGTGGGAGTACGCATGTAGAGCAGGTACAACAACCCCCTTTAACCTTGGTAAGAATATCAACCAATTGCAGGTAAATTATGATGGCAGGTATCCGTACATGGATGGCAGCAAAGGAGTATACAGCCAAGCCACCGTACCTGTAGGCAGCCTGCCTAACCAGAACCCTTGGGGCATGTATGACATGCATGGCAATGTATACGAGTGGTGTACGGACTGGAAGGCAGATTACCCTGCTGCTGATGTACGGCTAGGGCATGTACTGGACTATGTACGGCTAGACTCAACTGGTTGCTCCGGACGTGTTTGCCGCGGGGGCAGTTGGGGCAGCATTGCCCAGCACTGTCGGTCGGCTAGTCGCGGCGGCATCAGCCCTGGCAACCGCTACGTCTATTTGGGTTTTCGTCTCAGGACACCTCTGACCCCTTAACCTTTAGCTCTTTTATTCTTTTACCCTTTTCCCTGCCGTAGGCAGGGCCGGCGATTTTTTTGGGGGCGTTAAGCCCCTCCCCTCCATCCCTATATACGGCGAAGCCGGGCGCGATTTTTTTTTGGACGATATTTTTTTATAAGGGGCGTAACCGGGCGAGCACTTTTTTGTCCGAAAAGGCAGTGGAGGGCGAGGCTCCTGGCGAGCTTCTTTCGATGCATAAGAAGCTCGGCAGGAGCCTCGCCCTCCATTTATAATTCGCTTGAAATTTCGAAAGCGCAATGTCGGTTACGCTGCTTTTATAAGAAAGGTAAAAAATGATTTCTTTTAAAACAATCTTACTTCCCTACCAGAGCAGCACAGGCTGCTTTGATGAGACTGAATTGCAACTTTTTTTAGAATCAGAAAGCCCTAACATTCTGAACTACCAGAGCCAGTTTTTTACGATTCAGGGAAATCCATGCTGGAGTATTTTGCTTGTCTATGAAAAAAAGACCCAGCAAAGGATTATGCAAAGCAATCTTCCCAAGATTTCTTCTACTGTGGTTGCCCCTGTATCGCAGGGTATACCTCAGGACAATTCGCCTGTTCCTAACACTGTCAAGCCTGAGCATCAAGAATTGTACAGGTATATGAGGGAATGGCGGCGGGTCAATGCCCATAAAGACCATGTACCAGCCTATCGCTATTGCAGCGACCACCAGATGGGCGTTATTGTGGAGACACAACCTGAAACAATGGAAGAGTTGAAACGGGTTTCAGGCTTGCATGCAAATCAAATCGAAAAATATGGCAAAGCAATCCTGGACGCGCTGAAAAATGCACCTTGCCAAAAAACATCAAAGCAAAAAAAGCAAGCGGCTGAAGGCGTGCCAGGGAAACAAGAAAAGCAAAATGCTCCAGGGAAACAAGAAAACCAGAATGCTGAAGAATTGAAAACAGAAAAGCAGGAAGGGGAAAAGCCAGAAAACCAGCAATCGCTGCTTAATTCTGGAGAACAGGAGAATAAAGAATGAGCGAAGAAGGCGTAAACCAACAAATTTTGCCCTTATGGGAAGCCTGGGAAAAATTTTTACACCACTTTTTTAACATCACGGAAAAATTCCCTAAAAAGGCACGCTTTACCTTTACAATACGTTTGGAAAATTTTTCTCTGGAGGTTTTAGAGCTTCTCATAGAGGCAAGGTATTCTAAAAAGCAAGAAAAGCTTCCTTTGCTGAAAAAAATCAATCTGCTTTTGGAAAAGATGCGTGTGTTTACAAGAGTTTGCTATGAAGAGCGATTTTTATCATCCAAAGCCTACGAAAAGATTGCCAAAGAGTTAGACCAGGCTGGAAGGCAAATTGGGGGATGGCTGAAAGAATTGCAGCAAAGAATATGAAGCGAATTGGATTTCTCTGGGATGAAATTACGGACTTTAAAAATCTGTGCCAGGCTGTAAAGAATGCAGCTCGTGGCAAGAAAAAAAAGCAGGAAATTCTGGAATTTCTCTTTCGGCAGGAATACGAGGTTTTAGCTTTGCAGAGAGAGATGAAAGAAGGTTTGTACTTGCCTCAGAAATACCATATTTTCTATATCCAGGATCCGAAAAGAAGAAAGATTTGCGCACCTCGATTTCGGGATAGGGTGGTGCATCATGCTATATGCCAGGTTATGGGGACTGTTTTGGAGAAATCTTTTATTTATGATACATACGCCTGCCGTAAAGACAAGGGAACGCACAGGGCAATCCATAGAGCACAAAATTTTTCTCGGAAATTTACCTTCTATCTCAAGAGCGATGTAGAAAAATTTTTCGACACCATTGACCACGCTATATTGAAAAATTTGCTATTGAAAAAAATTAAAGATAGGCAGTTGCTTTCTTTGCTTTTTCTGATTATAGACACAGCACCTACAGAAGTAAAGGGAAAAGGATTGCCTTTGGGCAATCTCACCAGCCAATACTTTGCCAATCTTTATCTCAACCCTTTAGACCACTGGATCAAAGAGACTCTCGGCATCCCTGGCTATGTTCGCTATATGGATGATGTAGTCTTATTTGACCAGGATAAAAAAAAATTGCACAATGTTCGGACAGACATGGAGCATTTTTTACAAGATTCTCTTGCAATACGTCTTAAAGCAAACGCTACTTTTTTGCATCCGACCTGGCAGGGAATTCCTTTTCTGGGATTCAGGGTTTTTCCTGGTCTTCTGAAGCTACAGAGGGAAGCCTGGAGGCGATTTTGCCATAAGATCAGAAAAAGACGCATCCAGCTTGCATCAAGGGAAATCGAATTGCCTGAATTTGTATGCTCTGTGGAAAGTTTAATAGGCCATATCAAGCAAGGGAATACCTGGAATCTGCGAAAATATTTTTTGGAAAAATATTGTTTGGATTTTGAAAATAGAGTGCTATAATAGCATATATAGGGCAAAGGTCGTAAAAGATGCTCCAAACGTGTTTGCCGCGGGGGCAGTTGGAACAACAATGCCCAGAACTGTCGGTCGGCTAATCGCAACGGCAACAGCCCTGACAACCGCAACGACAATTTGGGTTTTCGTCTCAATTCACTTTTTTTCCTGATGAAGGGAGTTCAAGGATTTCCTTCCCGTGAGCCAGAGGTGACCAGACGTTTGTCCTGCGCTGCTTTTGCAGACGAATAGACATACATAGCCAGGGGAAGTAGGCTGAAAGGTTCGAAATTCCTGGCTGTGTTTCTTTGCCGTTTAGTACATATAAAACGATAGGCGTTTATTTTAAGGAGTTTTGGAATGAAGATGCTTTTGCTTGTTTGTTTTTTGGCCTATTGCATGAACGCTGTTTTGTTCGGCCAGCCTTTGATTGGTGGGAAAGTACATGATATTCCTCTGAAGGACGAAAATATGACGGTTCGGTTCGTTCCTGATATTGATGATGATGAGCAATATTATTATTTTCCTGTCCGTTTGGCTTTAGCCACACAAAACTTTGGAAATTTAAAAAATGTACCCATGCTACAGTTCATCAAATACAATTTTGATGTACGCAATGAAAGGCTGCTGCAAGGTGGGATCATCCAGTTTGGTGTTACTATGGCATTGCCTCCTGCTGTTTTGGAAAAAGCCAAAAAAGCCCTTGCTAAAGAGGTGAAAAAAGCTAGTATCAAGGCTGGTATGATACCTATTTCCTCTGCGCAGGTCACTGTGCTGGCAGCAGAAGTTGCTGGTATTACAGGAAAGGTATTAGGCTCAGGAGAAGCAGTGCGGCATCCTGGTGCTGTTATGCCTTTTGTGATTCCTGTAACGCCTGAAGGTGCTTCTGTATATGAAAAAATGTTGCAAGGTACAGCAGGGATCGGATTGCAGATGACCTATAGCTACAAAGGCATGACTCCGAAAATCCACTGCAAGGTGACAGGAACATGGGATAAAGCTTACAACCATTATTCCAAGAGCCAATCAGCACAGACGACAGTGAAGTATCTTTGGTTTGGGGGTTCGGCAAAAGCAGATTGGTCAAGCTTCAAAGAAAAGCTTCTGGAAGATACGGACATCAAGATTGAATGGAATCCCAAGCCTGATGAAAACACAGAAGAAGGGAAAAAGCTGGTAAAGCTGGTAGAAGAAAGCATAATCACCAAAATCACAGAAGCTGTCTTTAAGGTAGAAGCTCCTAAGCCAGATGAACCCGTACAAAAAGCATCTGCTGGCACAGAAACAGGAGAATTCTTCGGTCTAAACTATGCTATCAACCTCAAAGAGGTAGACAAGAAAAGACAGGGAAAAATTCAATTTAGCTATCTTGGCAGAAGCTGGATGGAGTTCAAGAATGAGCCAGTAGGTAGCTTTGTCAGTCTAGCTAATGAACCAGATGCTGTAAAAAAAATCATGTTTACAGAAGTAAGCAAAGACGAATTTTTCAATGGACTGAAGGTTATATGCTTTGCCTCCATTGATCCAACCCCTTACAATATCAGAGAACTCAAGTATTGTTTCGAGCATGGAAATACTAAGCAGACACAGTCTTTCCAAGCAGATGCTAAGGGATACCTTGTTTCTATTCAGGAAAAAAGAGGAGAGCAGACGAATCCTATCTTTTTTGCTACAGGCAAAGACACTGAAAAGAAAGTGAAATATCACATTGAGGTTACTACACAAATTGGTAAAAAAATGTCTACTTTAGAAAGTAAACAATACGATCTTGGCCTGAATGGATACGAGGAAATATCCTTTACTCCTGAAAAAACAGGGATAGAAAGTGTTTCTATAGATTTTAAACATCTGATGTTTTATAATGAAGCTCAAAAGCTGTTAAATAAACAGAAAAAAACAGACGATGACGATGACGACGATGACAACGATGAGGATGATGACGACGAGGATCAAGCCAAAAAGAAAAAAGGCCAAAAGAAGGAATCAACAGAGGAAATAAATCCTAAAGACTTTCCTAAATATGTAAAAGTAGAATTGAAGCATGGGCAACGTACATTTTCTATTAAGCTAGATTCTAAGGTAAAAAAAGCCAATGAAGGGGAAATCATCTGGTTCATCAATAAAAATGAGGAACCTGTCCGTTGTCATATTGTAGCGAAATATGCAAAGGGTTCTAAATACTATCGAAGGAATGAAGAGAGCAATCTGGCAAAAGCACCAGAGGGATTGCAGATTGTGCTGGATATAGAAGATTTCATAGAAAAAAAATAGTAAGAAAATGTATTGATGAGACTTCATAAAGCCCGAATCGTCTTGATTCGGGTTTTTTTATATAAAGGGAAAAATATGTATAAAATAGTTTTTTTTTGCTTATGTATGATAGCCTGTATAGCACAGGAAAAAGATGCGATGGCAATTTATGTTTCTTTGGAGAAACCTCAAGCAGAAGGATATCTGAATATAAAAGGCAAAAATTTTACTATAGCAGGAGTCCGACAAAACGATGAGCTTTGTCAGCCCTGGATTTCTGCATTCCCTATTGCAGGAAAGTACAGGGTAGAGGAAATTCTGGAAAAGGGGATTCGGCTTGTGGCTCTTTCAGGCAAAGCACAGATGCTGCAAAAAATACGAGGGCAAGGAGGCATTTTGTTGTGCGATATGGGAAAGGCATCGGGAATATGGCGGAAGAAAAAGCCAGAATATCGGGATACTTTTGGGCTTTTGAGCGTGGATGCAGCACAATTCGTAACGATGGTAAAGGTTGGGGATATAGCAGAAATCCATGCTTTAGAAGAAAAGCACGAAGAGCCTGTACGCTGCATGGTAAGCCAGGGAGACTTCGACTATGATTGTGTCCTGGATAAAGAGCAAAACTGGGTTTGTGTCCCCAGGCAAAGAAAGTATATGTGGAATGAAGAATTGGAAGCAGAGGTCATTTCTTCGGAAAGCGCGCAGATTCTTTCTGTGAAGTTCGCCCAGAGTCGCTTTGGATTCGATACAGCACAGCTTTTGGAAAAGCATCCCAACGCTACAGTGTCTTTTGCTCCCTTAAAGAAAGTGTATCTGCGATGCTTTCGTATTGGCACAACTAAACGTCCTGCCATGCTTCTGGGAGAAGGTTTTAGCAATGTGAACCATCCCTATATCTTTCAGAAGGCTTTGCCCGCGAGTACGATCAGCCCTAAAGATAGGATTGCCGTAGTGTGCCTGGAATACTATGATTCTAAGGCACTACTTCCCCAAGAAATTTTTGAGAAAGCCCAGCTCGTTTTCAAAGAAGAATGGCGTTTGGAAGACATCCAGGAAAAACTCCATGCTTTTTCCAGAGAACAGCAAGCCTTGATTTTAGCCCGCATTCTGGCAACGCAATGGGAGCCATATTGGAAAAACAAAACGATTCTATGGCGAAACCATGCACTATCTTCTCCACAGAATATGTCCGAAGCAGAAGGCCTGTATCCTGTTATCAAGATTGCTATAGCGGCTGTAAAAAGCAAATGAGTTTAAGGAGAAATTCTATGCGGTTTATTTTGCTATTATCCCTTATCGGATGTGTTTTTGCTCAAAACTATTTTCTTTCTCTTGAGCCAGGAACAGAGGACTATCGCATTGCTTTTGCCTGGCCTTATCAAGATCGGGTCTTCTGGCTAGAGTATGCAGAAAAAGAATACTATCATCAACAAAAAGAGTTGCAAAACCCATGCCTGACTAGCCTTTATTCTTCGAGGCTTCAGGGTACAAAAGAAACGATTTGGAGCCAGGCGCAATCTTTTCTAAAATTCGAAATCAGGGAAAAAGAAAAGTGCGTTGTGTTTTCTACCAACGCTCCAGGAGTAACCGAAAAATGGAGTATGAGCTTTTCAGGCAAAATCGAGCAAAGCCTGAAAACACCAAGTACAAAAGATTTTGGAGAAAAAATCGAGAAATTGCCATTGTCTCTATACCATAAAGACGATCTTTGCCTGGAGATGCAAGAAGGGAACCCCTTGTATTTGCGATGGAAGCTTTCCCAGGGTAATCTGCTTTTTCAAGACGAATGGGATTTGGGTTTAGAATGCGATCCTGTGCCTGACAGGATAAAAAAAATAGGAGATTGGCGAATTTTGTTTCATGAAAGCAGGGTACTGGCTTTTTCTCTGCCAGAGTTGAACCAATATTCGATAGAAACGATGATACAAAGAATGCAAGAGTCTCCCACCAAAGAGATGCTGCCAAAAGAGCTGCACGAGTATTTTTCTCGCTACTATATCAGCCAGGAAATCTTACGCTACGAGCGATTCGATGCCAAAACAAAAGCCAATCTAAAAGCGATGCTACAGAAACACGATGGGGAGATTCCTCTTCTGGAAGTGAACCTGAAAGAAGCTGGCAAGATATATCGCTGCCTGGTTTCTTTGCCCGATAGAAAAGCAAGATTCCTGCCAACCCATCTGGAATTTGGCACTCCTGATGTGAATGTATATAGCATACCTGGCGTGCGGGCTGTTGTGGTATGGGAGGCGGATGTAAAGAACGCTCTTCTCTCCCAGGAAACGAAGCTTGCTTTGGAAAAACAGTTTGCTATGTCTGGCATACAGGGATTAGAGCAAGGCATTATCACGCCTGGCTTGGCTAAGATAACCGAAAATATAAAAGACCAGATGAAATCCTTGAAAATATATTCTCTAGTGAACAAAAACCGCCTGCGATTTTTCTTCTTTTTAGGCCAGGAAGACTATAACCTCTGGAAAATCTATATGAACACAGGACTACCTGTGCAAATCGTCTGGGCATCCCGTGCTTTGGGGCTGGCGCAATCAGGCAGCCCTTCTGCGTTTGTAAATCTCTCTTGCCAAAATACCAAAGAGCATAGGCTAGACGAAAAGTATATTCTCCGAGTGGACATTGCTTCCAGCTTTTGGGAGAATTACCAGAGCGATGCCATTCAACTCCAGATAGAATATGCAGGTATCCCCCAGAAAACAGTCGTAATACACAAGGAAGAAACCGAAAAAATCGTAGAGATGCCACTGACAAAAGACGAAAAAGGCGAGGCAATCTACTTTATAAAATACCGTTTCAATAAGAAAGAAAAAAAAGGTTGGCAAGAAGGCACCTGGGAATCAACCGACTTCCCTGCCCTTTTCCTCATGGAGTAGATCTATGACAAAAACAATTTTTATCATGCTGGCAATCTGCTTTTGCCAGGCAATTTTCTCACAAATCGAGGTAAACTTTGCTCAAGAATCTCCCTTGAAGCTCGAAAAAAGCAACATGGTTATGCCAGATGGCAAGCTGCTACAGCAAGGCATGCTGAAGATGAGGCTGGATGTGTCCCAAAAAGGCCAGGGTCAGATTCGCTTTGCTGCCATCCGATTTCGGGATTTACAGAATCGGGAAATTCCCTGGATGCAAGCTCAGGTCATACCTTTGTCGCAAAGAGAATTCCAATTTCTGGTGAAGCTCACTCCCGAACAGTGCATATACTGTGAAACCTTGCTGAAAAGCAAGCAGTGGCCTTTAGGATTTATGGTTCGTTTTGTATATACAGAATCCCGCGCCCTGGATACAGGCATGGGAAAAGTAACGATAGACCATAAGGCCTTTTTCTCCTCTTTTACAAAAGACAAGGCAATATCCCGCCATGAACTAGAAGAAATCGTAAAGACCGCTCTCAGGAAAGGGATTTTATCTTGCCAGAAAGCACCAAAAGAAATGGCCCGCCCTATTGCAGACCATTTAGCCCAGAAGTATTTTGCTTACACCATAGACCAGGAAGAAATCTTTCTTTCCTATCAAGGCCAGGGCTTATCTGAAAAAGGATATTTCTATCTGAGCAATCCTTTGGAATGCGTAGAAGAAGCCTCCCATATCCTGCTTTGCCCAAAAAATTTCGAATGGGAGCACAGCGTTCAGGAAACTACCTGCAATATGGGAAAGACAAGTGCTGTATGCAAAATTTGGTTTTATCTTCGGGAAGACGACTTCGCTCCCTACAAAATCCGAGGCATCCATATCTTCCTAAAAAAGCTGGAGAAAGGCAAAAGCCTTCCTGGCAAACCCCTGTGGCTGGATGCAAAGAAGCCTATGGCTGCCTATGACCTGGAATTTTTCGATATACAAGATACAAGAGTGGAATACGCCCTGAAATTCTATCTTCTACAGGGAAAGCCCATAGAAATTCCCTGGCAAAAATTAGACAGAGACGGACGATTTAGCCTTCCCTCACACTACGAATCTCTTGCGCCTCTTGTATGGAAAACGTTGTTGAAAGAAGAAAAAGAAGAGGAAGAAGATTTAGAAAACGAATAGGAGAAATTGAAAATGAAAATGATGATGATATGTATCTTATTGTTATGTATTATGATGGGACAAATTGAATCCCAGGAAAAAATAGTAACATCCGTGGTATTGACGGAAGGTCAAGGGAGTATATATCAGGATACTTTTGATGGATTGTTGAAAGACAAAAAAGAAAGCGCATCCTGGTGAGCAGTATAAACAGAAGAAGGCTATCAGGCGAAGATTTGGCCAGGATTCTGGCGCAAGGAGACCAGGAGTCATCCTGGCAAAAAGACCTGGCTGTGCTTCTCTTTGCCCTGGCAAATCAAAGGCCGATGAGCATAGAGGAACTATATGAAAAAGGAAGAGAGGGAGGAAAAGAAGCCCTCTGGAAATCCCTGGAAAGCGAAGGCAAAGGAAACTACGCCAGGCAATCCATACAAAAGCTCGGCCAGTGGATAAGCAAAGACCTGTCTTTGTACGCTTCCCTGGCTGCCCACTACAATAAGCTATCCCCAGGAATGAAGTATCTGCTGCTAAGAGAAATCCTGCAAAACAGCCAGGGAAACAGCCAGGCAATATGGACGCAGATAGGCAGCAAGCTCCCTTCGGAAGAAGAAAAGCAACTCCTGGGAGCCATGCTTTGGGAGGAAAAAGACCAAAGTGCAAGGCTCACCATCCTGGGAGAACTAAAGGCAGACATGATAAACTGGCCCCTATATGAAAAAGCCCTCAAGATAGATGCCCTGAAGGATATAGCCAAGACAAAGATACTGGAATTGAGTCCAAAAGAAAAGACCATTCCTCTATTGCTGCATCTATTGAAAAAATAGTCAAATATTCTAAGCTTCCACAAGATAAAATTAGACAGTTGCAAAGAGAATTGCATTAGGCATTTTAAAAAAATAAATATTCCAAACGGTCAGCCTATATTCCGCAGCCCGTAAGTGAACTTTTTCGAATCTTAATCTTCCTCTTTCTCTTTATCAATGCTCATAGAGCATAAGGAGAAAGATAACGACATTCGTGTTAAGTTTAAAATTTTGTCTTACAATAGCTTGTAGCCGCAGGGTTGCGCCAAAAAAGTCATGTCTGCTCCAAAGTCTAACGCCAGCGCAATCCCTGCGTCTTTGGGCAATACCCTTTAACGGAATCACTGAAAAAAGATTCGATTCCGTACCCTCCCTATTGCAAGCCATTTAGGTTTGCAATTTTTTTATATTGTGCTAAAATTTTAAAA
>JABWCH010000199.1 GCA_013359215.1 Candidatus Brocadiia bacterium
TAGCCATAGCTACTCTGAGGACAATTTTGTCACTTTCGACGAAGCTATCCGAGATGCATCGAAATTTGCAGCCAAAAGGATTTTTCGGATAGGCTCTTATATCCATGATATATTTTTTTTGCAAATTATTCCAATCAAAAAATTTATTTTTTGATTCTATCTCCAAAAAAATCTTCTGAACATTTTGATACTTTTGTTCTTTCTTAGAAAGGTATGACTCATGCCGCAAAATTCTGATGTTTCTAAAGCAATGTCTTTTACATTAGAAGTCATTTTAGGCGAATTACCGTGTACGCCTTCTTTTCAGGAAGGCATACGAAGAGCCCCCAAAAGAGAGCTTACTCTTAACCCCAAAGAAATAGAACTTGCCCTTAAAAATGCACTGCGATACGTGCCAGAAAAATGGCACGAGATTGTAGCCCCTGAATTTCTACAAGAATTGCTTACCAGAGGCAGAATATATGGCTACCGTTTCCGCCCTGCTGGAAATATCAAAGCAAAAAGCATCTATGAATACCAAGGCCGCTGTCTGGAAGGAAAAGCCTTCCAGCTCATGATGGACAACAATTTAGATTTTGCCATTGCTCTTTACCCTTATGAACTCGTAACATACGGAGAAACAGGCCAGGTATGCCAAAACTGGATGCAATACCTTTTGATACAGCGATATTTACAAGAATTAAACCATAACCAGACTTTGGTAGTAGAATCAGGTCATCCCCTGGGACTGTTCTATTCATCAGAGCACTCTCCCCGCGTCATCATTACCAATGGTCTTATGATAGGCATGTTTGACAACCAGGAAAATTTCCAGAGAGCCTGTGCTTTAGGAATCGCAAACTATGGACAAATGACAGCAGGAGGGTGGATGTATATAGGGCCACAAGGGATTGTGCATGGCACTTACAATACCATCCTGAATGCAGGAAGGCAAAAATTAGGAATACCGCCTGATGGCGATCTAAGCGGCTATCTTTATGTAACTTCAGGGTTAGGAGGTATGAGTGGTGCGCAAGGAAAAGCAGTCGAAATCGCAAATGGCGTTGGCCTGATAGCCGAAGTGGACTATTCGAGGATACAAACTCGCTATCAGCAAGGATGGGTAAGCGAAATCGCCAATACTCCCCAGGAAGCCTTTGAAAAAGCGCGGAAATTTACCACAAAGAAAGAAGGAAAAGCCATTGCATTCTATGGCAATATTGTTGATCTTTTAGAATATGCTGTAAACCAAAATATTCCTATTGATTTGCTTTCAGACCAAACTTCCTGCCATGCTGTGTATGATGGAGGTTATTGTCCACAAGGTCTTAGCTTCGAAAAACGCACAGAAATGCTCCAGCAAAACAAGCCAAAGTTCAAGGAATATGTCGATCTTTCTTTGAAAAAGCATTTTCATCTCATAAAAACCTTGTCCCAGAAAGGAGTTTATTTCTTTGATTATGGAAATAGCTTCATGAAGGCTGTTTACGATGCTGGAGTTAAAAAAATTTGCAAAAATCAAGAAAATGAAAGAGATGGCTTTATTTTTCCATCCTATGTGGAAGACATCATGGGGCCTATTTTATTTGATTATGGATATGGCCCATTCCGATGGGTCTGCCTGAGCGGCAAGCAAGAAGACCTGAACAAGACAGACAAGGCTGCCATGGAATGCATTGACCCTAACCGCCGTTCCCAGGATCGGGACAACTATATCTGGATCAAAAATGCAGAAAAAAACAAACTCGTTGTTGGCACATACGCGCGAATTCTATATCAGGATGCTCTTGGCAGGATGAAAATCGCTTTGAAATTCAATGAAATGGTAAAAAAGGGAGAGATTGGCCCTATCATGATAGGCCGAGACCACCACGATACAGGAGGAACAGATTCGCCTTTCCGCGAAACAGCCAATATCAAAGACGCAAGCAACATCATGGCCGAAATGGCTATCCAATGCTTTGCAGGCAATGCCGCACGAGGAATGAGCCTTGTCGCCTTGCACAACGGCGGTGGTGTAGGAACAGGAAAATCCATCAACGGTGGCTTTGGTCTTGTTTTAGATGGCAGCGAAAGGATAGACCAGATCATCCAGTCTTCCATGCTCTGGGATGTCATGGGAGGCGTAGCCAGGCGCTCCTGGGCAAGAAACCCCCATTCCATAGAAACCTGCATAGAATACAATAGCATCCGCAATGGCCTGGATCATATTACCTTACCTTTCATTCCCGATGACTCGCTTATCCAAAAGACCATGCGGCAATGTTAGTACATGACTTTTGGATATTTGAAAAATATGTCGCATTTAAGTGAGACTGCTGTCAACCTAAACCTACCTAAACCTAAACCTAAATCTAAACGAGAAATTAAGAGAGTTCACGCACAGGCTTACGTAGGTTTAGGTTTAGGTTTAAGTTTAGGTTTGGGATTTGCATAGCGTTACGCTTAAGGGGAAAAAACGACCTTTCTTAAAAAAATTTCAAAATAATTCTTGATTTATTTCCGATTTATTTCTAAAATAAATTAAAACCTAGACGATGGGCCTAATTTAGAAAAGAAACAAATCATTTTTTAGGAGAGTATAGAATGGCACTTCAATTCCCTAACGAGCTAATTGAAAAAAGAAAAAAGCCTTGCAGCATTTCCTTAAAAAGCCAGACAGAAATTCAAGCAAAGACTCATGGAAAGTATAGCCCAATTATCATCATACCAGAAAGTCTTTTCCTTATACTTGCAGTAGCAATTTCTTTGGTTTTTTTATGGTTTGGCATGAATGAACCGTGGGATATGCAGTCTGCTATTGCTTCTTTGGGGGCAAAAAAAGAAAAAAAAGTATCTCCTGTAACAGAAAAAGAGGGGCAAGAAACTTACCTGGGAAAAGGAGAAACCAAAGAAAAAGCCTTGCAAGATGCCAAAAGAAATGCTATTTTAAAAGAGCTAGGCGAATGGATTTCGGTCAATACAAAGGTAAAAGAATTTTGCGTTGTGCAAGAAGAAATCCTGAGCAAAGCAGAAGGTTATGTCAGCGAAGTACAGATTGTCTCAGAGAACCAAAACAAAGGTATCTGGGAAGTCAGAATCCTCTGCAAAATAAGCCCTTATAAAATCATAAACAGCATCTCTCAAAACCCACAATTGCAAGGTTTTCAGAAGAAACGTGTTGTTGTAACATATAGAAAAGATCTTGAAAATACAGCACAATTAGCAGGCATTAAGCAACTTGCAAGCCATGTACAAGAATTTATGAACCAAAAAGGCTTCAAGATGTTCATAGAAAAAATGGCATTGTCTTTATTCCAGGAAGTAGCTGATGAATTCAAGGAATTTGTATCTCTGGACACTATGGAGCAAATTAAAGAGCTGGCAACGGATTTTTTGATTTGCCTCCATCTCGAAAAGCGAGAAAGTCCAAACAAAGGGACATTGCTTAAAATTACCTTTCTTGCCAGAAACAGAGTAGGCAACGATTTTGGCAGTTTTACCAGAGAATACCCTGCAAAAAGCTTATCTACAGTGGAAGACTGGGAAGAAGCCGTAAACCAATGCGCCTCGGAATTCAACGAGCTTTTGTATAAAACCTTGCTGCATCAAATTTCTTTGGGTGATAGATTTACATTCCATTTTCAGAATTATACCCCTTCCTTGTACGAACGAATAGAAGAAACAATTGCCTCTCTACCTTATACCTATGAAGTGTTGGAGCGCAAAAAAGAATTAAGAATGGACATAACAGGATGGGATAAAGTAGATTATAATGTTAGAAAATCTTTAAAAAATGCTAATATTCCTATGGAGTGGAATAGCATGGGGAACTGGCTGTTCATAAGAAAACCAAACCTATGGAGATTTTATGGCTCTATTTCCTTGAGCATGCTCTTATGCCTTTCAGCCATAGCCTTAATAGCAAAAAGACACTGGAAAAAAACGAATATTTAAGGAGAAATAAACATCGCTCTTGTTCATGGAAAATGCCCTGAGTGTTCTACTGTATTGGAAGTAGAACACTACCATGCTCATTGCCCCTCATGCCATTTTACCGCCAATCTTGGAATTTTGGGGCTATCGCCACGAGAGCTTCGCTCGCTCTTGCTCTTAGCATCCCAGGCGGGCAAAGTCATTTTAGTATACGCCAGCCTCAAAGGCATCCCTGCCTCCAGAACAGAAGAGATGCAAAGGCATCCCGAATTCGAAAAAAAAGAATACATGAAGCTCTTGGAATTTTACAATAGCCTTGCCCAGAAATGCGAAAGCGTTCTGGAAAAGCAAGGCGTTCCCATCACAATACAAGAAATCTTAGGGAAATAGTAGACATGGGTAAAAAGAAGCTAAAAAGTTAGATGTTTGGCGAAAAAGCAAAGATTTTTATCACGAATAAGACGAATGGCCGAATGGCACGAATTGTTTTTATAAAAAATTTTATTCGCGTAATTTGTATATTCGTCTCATTCGCGATGAATGCCTTTTTGGTTTTGGCTTGTCCGAGATAGGGTTAGGAAAATAGACTATGCTTTGGAGAAAAGACCATGAATCGCTTGTGCCTTTTTGTTTTTTTTATTCTGCTATGCAGTATAGAAGCTCAGCTTATCCGTGAAATAGCAGTCACTGCTGAAACACCAAAAGAAGCATGCCGTAAAGCACTACAAGAGTATCTGGAAAGAATCGTGGCTTTGCCTGTCTTAAACGACTTCCCACAGCTCTTTGAACGCAGAAAAAATATGCTTGAAGACCCATTGCCTTTTATCCAGGAATGCCAGTTCCAGGAAAAGGGATGCTCTTTGGTAAAAGTGAAATCCCTTGAAACTTTGCAATTTTTTCTGATGAACTCAGAAGTTGTCAGGAAGGCGTTTCCCCACAACATTGGGATAGTGGGAGAAAATGCTAAAAAAGAAAGCAAGCTCCTGCAAAATTTTGGCTTTCGTCTGATCGAAATCTCTCCATGGGAACAAAAGCGTTTGCAAGAAACTGTAAAAGACAAAAAAGACAGAGCTATATGGATGAAAGACAATCACTTGCAGATTGTTTTACAGATTACTCCAGGAGGAGAAGGCAATATATTCAATCTTTTGGGGCGTGTTTACTCTGATTTTACAAAAGAAGAGGCAATAGAAAGCTTTTTACAGCAAATTTTTAAATGGCGCATAGACCAGGAATTTTTCCTACGCTTTCTCGATTTTCCTGACAATGCCGTGATAGAAGATTCTCTGGGAAATTTACAAAGCCAGGGAATCCTGGAATACCAGAGCATGTACGTAAGCAAGAAAGAATACCTTGTTGATTGTACATGCAAAAACCAAAGAAGCATCATCGCCTTGCTCCAGGAAAGGCTGCCTCAGCACGAACGCTATCTGCTTTCCAGCCGTGTAATCGAATACCATTATTCCAATAGTAGATTCTATCTTTGGCTAAGCCTTATGCTCGTAAGTTTAGCAGGTATACTCGCAGGTGGCATCTTTTTACGCCACAAAAAAAGCATACTCTCATCTTCTCCTGCCAGGCAAACCAAGATCAAGCCTGACTGGATAGTTTGCGATATGTATTGCCTACATTGCGACCAACAGGTTTCCTGGGAAGCCTGGGAAAGAAAAGAAGCAATTAAGGTTGCCAACACATTCTATCATAAATCCTGCCTCGTGGAATCTCCTATTTTGAGCAGTTCTATAGACGGTTGGAAACTATTGTGCGTTCTAGGGCAGAATTCCTTTGGGGATTACTATGCAGTCAGCAAAGGAGAAGAAATAGCCGTGCTACACAAATTGCCCTGCATACGCCCTGAACACAAAGATCCAGAACAATGGAAGCGCATGATAGAACGACTAAGAAGAGGATTCCAATATGCCAGCGAAGCCGCTTCTCAATATCCAAAAGATGTAATTTTGCCAGGAGAGATTATAGAATCCAAAAACTGCTACTATTACCTTATGCCTTACTATCCAGC
Organism: Candidatus Brocadiia bacterium; assembly: GCA_013359215.1. Taxonomy (GTDB): domain Bacteria; phylum Planctomycetota; class Uabimicrobiia; order Uabimicrobiales; family JABWCH01; genus JABWCH01. Next base: position 5,915 of record JABWCH010000199.1, read on the forward strand.
ATGGACGCTCAAGCAAGTTCTAGGAAAAACCAAAGGAAATTTCCCCCCCCAGGCTCTTTCCTATGTAATGGCATGGCTATCGCATATCCTGGCGAATCTCCATAGCAACAAAATTGTTCACAGAGACATAAAACCAGCAAATATCCTTTGGGGTATTGATGGAACTTTACGACTAACAGGATTCTGTTTGCTAAAGCATTCCAAAAAATACAGATCTACGGATACCGTCACAGAAGACATGGCTGTTGAAATGCTATCCCAGAATGAATCGTACAATATTACCGTACCAGGGAAATTTCTAGGCACGCCTGCTTATAGTTCCCCAGAACAGATTAAAAATGCTATAGAGGCAAGCCCCAAAAGCGATATTTGGGCCTTAGGTGTTGTGGCCTTAGAACTGCTCACGAAAACCAATCCCTTTGACAAAGGAAACGATCTTCAGTTGAGTCTCAGGCAGGTAAGAAGCTATCAGGGAATAGGCGATATCTATCGCCTGACAAAAGATCTTCCCGAAGCTTGGAAAAAAATTTTGGAAAAAACGCTGGTAACAGAACCTAAAGAAAGACTAAATGCCATAGAAATCGAAAGGATAATACAAGATATAAATTTCCGCCAATAGCATTTTGCTAGGATTATTTCAAAAGAAAGGATGAGAAGATGCTAGTGTATGAGCTGAACAAAGGAAAATACATAAGAGGCGAAAGGATAGGCAAGGGAGGATTTGGCACTGTATATTATTGCCAGGAGGAAAACAAAGAAGGGATATATGCATTAAAAATAGGGCATGAACCAGCAACAGAAAAGAAAGAAAAAGAATCCTTTGATAGAGAAATAGGCATACTACGTCTGCTTCAGGAAAAGCAGGTAAAGGGAATCGTGAAGCTAATAGATTGGGGCTATAACGATGAACGCCCATGCCTTGTGATGGAATACATAGAAGGCAAAGACTGGTTAAGCCACTGCGAAGGAAAAACAGAAATTTATAAGGTCGTGATACTAGAGAGAGTAATACACATCATCCAGAAAATCCACGAATTCCGAATATCAGAAAATGAAAAAGACCGCCTGATCCATAGAGATATAAAGCCAGAAAATGTAAGAGTAAACGACGCAGGAAAAGTAGTCTTATTGGATTTCGGCCTGGCAAAATTTTCTACAGCACTGACATCCATGACGGCAAAGCAGCCAGGAACACAAGGATATATGTCACCAGAGCAAGAAGCATCAGCAGAAATAAAACAGGCTGCGGATATATGGCCTTTGGGGGTGATGCTATACCAGGCAATAGAGGGAGAGCTTCCCTTTCATATTATAAAAAAAGAGGAAAATAAAATATACCCAAAGCAAGAAGACCAACAAAAATTGTATAAAAAAGGCCCAGAATTCAAAGCAATCTATTGGAAAAACGAAGGAAAAGGATTGCAAGAGATATGCAGGAAAGCACTAGAATTGGATTGGCGAAAGAGAATAGACGCAAAAACAATGAAAGATCTCTTGCAAGGCTGGAGAAAAAGTAATTATAAAAGCAAAAAAAAGAAAAAATACTATAGCCTGCAAGAGGCACTCAGCACAATAAAAGAAGCATATAAGTATCTGGAAAGAAGCGAAATACAAGAAGAGCAGGAAAAAGAAACAGCCAAAAAGGAGAAATGGGAAGAAAAGTATAAAAAAAATTTGCTAGAACTGGAAGTAAAAGGATACAGTGAAGAAGAAAAAGCAAAATATAGAAAATTCCAACCCCCAGTCCATGGGCCAGAAGAAATATGGGAAATCCAAAGTGCAACAGGAGAAATCCTGGAGTATTTTCTATTCAGCAAGCCAATAGGGGGCAGAATACAAAAAAGCTTTACAGACGATGCCGAAAAAAATAAAATTATGATCCGAGAAGCCTTGAAGACAATAGAAAAAGCCTGGTGTCAGGCCAAAGAAATAGGATTTGAGCATCCAGGATTGCCAGCCTATCAGGAGTCAGAGAAAGAACTATGGCTGGACAGCAACGAAAGCCCGCAATACTATGCAACCCTTCTTGGCTACAGATGGGCATCAAACCCAAAAAGCATAACAGCCCAGGAATTGCAAAAATACATGAAGGCCATGGCACAAGAAGAAGAAAACTGGCCGACAGAATGGAAGGAAATAGAACCAGAGGAAACAGAAACAGCAGAAAAGTATATGCAGAGGCTGCTTTTGGAAACAGAAAAATATATAAGAGGCAGATGGCGAGTGCTTTATGAAAAAGAAGAAGAGCTAAAGACACGAGAAGAAGAAATCCAAAAAACAGAGCAAAGGCAGCAAAGAACAAACCAAAAACAAGAAGGAGAAAAAGCAAGGCAAGAGAGAAAAGAGCAAGAAATAAGACAAAGAGAGCAAGAGAATACAGAAGAAAAAATCCAGTTGCAAAAAGAAAAAGAAGACCTGCAAAGCCAAAAACAAGATATGGAGATAGAGAAACAAAAAATAGAAAAACTCACGCAGGAAATCCAGGAAACCCAGAAAGGCTTGCAGATAAAGCAAGAAAAAGCCGATCAAAGAGAAGAAGACCAAAGCAAACTAAGAGAAATCCTACAAAAAGAAAAAGATGCCCAAGAAAAGCAAAGGCAAAATTTAGAGAAAACACAGAACAGACTCCAGAGCCAGGAAAACAGCCTGAAAGAAAAGGAAAAGAAGCTACAGGAAAGAGAAACCCAGTCGCAAGAAAAAGAAAACCAGATCCAAAACCAGGAAAGTAACCTAAAAGAAGAAAGCAAAAGAATCGAAGAGCATATTGCCAGCGAAGAAAAAAGAATCGCAAAGTATATTGAGGAGCAGGAGCATTCTCTATCCCAAAAAGCACAGGAAGAAAACAACAAGATCCAGCAAGAATACCAGAAATTAGAGCAAAGGAAAAAAGAAATACTCGAAGAATGCGAAAAGCAAATCCAGGCACTAGAAAAAAGAGAAAAAGAAGTCTTGCTAGAGAAAAGCAAAGCCCAGTACCTGGCAGAAAAAGCCAGGAAAATAGCACAGGAAAAGACCAGCCCGAAAATCGTGCCTAAGCCAGAGATTCCCAAAGCAGTCATGCCAAAGGCATCTACTCCAGATCCCTTGCCTGATAAAGCCCAGAAAAAATCAGAAGATAAACGATACAAAGTCCTGTCTTCTGGCATTATCCAGGATACCAAAACAGGCTTAGAGTGGCTTATTGGCCCAGACAAAGATACCGATTGGAACGAAGCCAAAGCCTGGGTAGACAAAATAGACACCTCAAAATACGGTACAGGCTGGCGAATGCCAGGAAGAGAAGAGCTGAAAAATATATATGAAAGCGACAAGGGGGCAAACAATGTTGATCCAGTGATTTATAATAATCCTAATAATAACTATCTTTGGGTATGGACTGTAGAGCTAAAAGATGGTTCTTCGTCTGCGTGGGTGTTCGACTTCAGCGGTGGCCGCGTGTATTGGGGCGGTGTCAGTTACCGCTCCGTCAACCGTGTTTTTGCTGTTCGGTCTGGAAGGCAATGATACAGTCGATCCTTTGGTCCTTTGATTTTTGATCCTTTGATTTTTGATTTTTGATTCTTTTGAGCATGGCAAAATATATTGCAATTCTATTGGAATGTTCGCATGGAATTTTATGGCTGCAATGAATATTGCAGCCGGGTTAGGGATAATAGAGCGTAGTGTAAGCCTTCTGTAAGGAATCAAAAATAGTACCGCCTGGCAAATCAGAGAATTTTATTCAGCTCTTAAGCCTGGCACAAAGAAAAATAGGATACCTGTTTTTTTGATTCCTGAAAGAAGGCTTACACGGAGCGATCTCTTCACATAAAACCCGCTTGCTGCTTTGAGTTTAATACAAGCTATTTTTTTAAAAATACTTACGACTTGTGCCAGTTGAAAAGGCTTTAATCTTTGGCCTGAAAGGCCTATACATACCAGCCCAGGGCAACACCCTGGGAAATGGAATTATCATTGT
>JABWCH010000200.1 GCA_013359215.1 Candidatus Brocadiia bacterium
ATAGCAATCAACATGAATGTTCTTCTTCAGCAAGTAGCCTCGCTGACTGAGCCTAAATGGAAAGAGCAACCGCGAGCAAAAGGCATTACCATTGAAATGGAAATGAATTTCCAGACAATCCCCCTGGTTATGGGAAACGAAGCAGATTTAAGAGAAGCATTAACAAATGTAATCTTTAATTCTGTAGATGCGATGGAAAAAAATGGCAAGATAATACTTTGTACAGAACTGAATCATCCTTATGTCACAATCAAAATTTACGATACAGGGAAAGGCATGACAAAAGAGATAAAGCAGCGTTGTCTTGAACCATTCTATTCTACCAAAGGAAAAGAAGGGACAGGCTTAGGATTGTCGATGGTCTTTGGCATCGTACAAAGGCATGAAGGTCATCTGGAGATTATCTCAGAAGAAAATAAAGGAACTTGCATTGTAATCAATCTTCCTTTTGTAGCCGAAAATAAAGTAGAAAAAAAACCAGAGGAAAGCAAGGAAATCAAAATTCGTCCCTTGAAAATCCTCGTTGCTGAAGACGACCCTAACGTCCGCGAGGTCATATCCTTGTATCTTGAAGAAGAAGGCCATAAGTCGGTCATTACATCCGATGGACTGGAAGCTTTGCAAAAATTCCCTACAGAACCTTTTGATCTTGTTATAACAGACCAGGCTATGCCGAATATGAGTGGAGATCAACTTGCTAAAAAAATAAAATATATATCTCCTGAAATGCCTATTATTTTACTCACGGGTTTTACTAGCTTTCTAAACTCAGACAACATAGCTTCTTATGGAATTGATTTTGTAATGCACAAGCCTTTAAATCGAAATAAACTTCAGCAAGCTTTGAGTAAATTCTTTTTAGCCAAGGAAATTTCTTAGAAAAGATTTGAAATTCTAAAAACTTTTGTCAAAATATTTCACATTCACATAAAAAAATCGAAAATGCTGTAATAGAAAATACATAAAGATCAAAAAAAGTAGGCAAAATTTGCGACTTCTCAGAATATTGCCTGTTTTTCTTAGAATATCGCTATAGTATTTTTTTATAAGCATTTTTAAGACAATTTCATACCTTTGATACCAAAGGAGTGCAATATGCAAACCATTCTTATCGTGGAAGACAACAAAGCATACCAGGAGCTTTATAGTGAGTTTTTCCTAGAGAAAAAATATCGGGTCATTCAAGCTTTTACAGGAGATGAAGGTATGAAAAAACTCATACATCATAATCCTGATGTTTTAATCTTAGATCTGGCAATCCCTGGCCTAAGTGGCCGTAGTTTGCTCATGGAAATCAAAAGGCACAATAAAAATCTTCCTGTTTTCATTGTGAGTGGAAGAGTAGGCATGCAAAGTGATCCAGAAATAGAGCTTTGCAGCCAGGTAAAAGGTTTTTTTGAAAAACCTGTTCCCATGGATAAACTTCTTGAGGAAATTATTAAAGTAGTCCCACAGATTCCTACCGAGACTCCCTTGGAAAATAAAGGCTGGATAGGAAAAAAAATCCAAGGCTGTACTATCGCGGAATGTATTGGAAGAGGAGGTACAGGCGTAGTTTACAAAGCAAAGCGTGGGAAAATAGATGTAGTAATTAAAATACTCTATCTTAATAAAAGCCATGCTCCCAATGGACAAGAAGCAGAACAAAACCATACTGAAACTGTAGAGTTTGATGATACAGAGGAAAGAATAGCCCGTTTTCAGAGAGAAGGAAAAATCCTTACCCAGATTGCCCATCCCAACATTATTTCCCTATATGATGCTGGTTTGCTTGAGGGCGATACCTATTTTATCATCATGGAATACTTTGATGGACATGGTCTTGATATTCTTTTAGACAAAGAAAGAAGGATTCCTTTAAAAGAAGCCATAAATATCGTGGAACAAATCGCTGAAGGTATGCTTGCTGCTCATAAAAAAGACCTGATCCAGCGAGATTTGAAGCCTTCTAACATTCTCTACAATCGACAGGCGAAATGCTTAAAAATCATCGATTTTGGATCAGCCAGAGCTATCAAAGTCGAGCAAACTCTTACCCAACAAGGATATGTGGTAGGAACTCCCCTTTATATGTCGCCAGAGCAATGTTTAGGCTCTGCTTTGGATCATAGAAGCGATATTTATAGCCTGGGGGTGATTTTTTTCCAATTGATTACAGGCGCATTGCCTTTTATCAAAGATGGTGCTATGCAAATATTGTTTGCCCATGTTTACGAAGCTTTTGAATGGCCGCCCCAATATCGCTATCTTGCGCCTCTTGGTATCCAGAATATGATTTATAAAATGCTGGATAAATCCAAAGATAAGCGTTATCCCAGTATGTTTGACTTTTTACAAGATTTAAAAAAAATCAAACAAGAAATTCCTTCTTAACTTGACAATGTTCGACACAATATCCTCAATACCCAGGGCGTTGCCCTGGGCTAGTATATAAAACCCTTTCAGGGTAAAGATTTGCATCGAAAAGTTAACACGCATGAGGTTTCGGTTTCGGTTTTGCATAGCGTTACGCTTAAATCGACAGCTATAGGGTAAGAATTATATGAAAAATTAACATCTACGATGCACACGTATACTGCCCTGTTTCAATGGAAAATTTTTTCGGTTTATCCGAGTTAGGGTTTAGGCACTTGGAAAAAAATAGTTATCCAACTTGCCAGAAAAGACAAGCATGGATAGAAACAAGCAAGTATGTGCTTATGTCTTTGGTTCTGGTTTTGCTAGTCCGCCATTTTTTTTTAGAGCCATTTAAAATTCCTACTCCTTCTATGGAGCCAACATTGATAGGCGATCCCTCGTGCGGGGATTTTATCCTTGTAAATAAATTGTATTATTATATCCATGAGCCTAAACGGTGGGATGTTTTAGTGTTTCATCATCCTCTAAATCCTAAAGTGAGTTTTATCAAAAGACTTGTTGGGCTTCCAGGGGAAAAGCTACAAATTAAAAATGGCAATATCTACATCAATGGAGTGATTTCTCGTAAACCGCAAGAGCTACAGGAATCGCTTAAACAACCCATTTTTAATGGGCAGAATATTTCCAACTCTTGGAAATTTTTGAATGGTATATGGAAAGAAGAAGGCAAAAAGCTTTATTTGCAAGGCACAGGCTGGATAGGTTACAAGGATAAGATTATCGATTTGTATACTCCTTTGTCTGACAGATTTTTCTTAAAAAGAAAAAAACCGCAAAGAGAGACAGGGGGAATCCATATAGTAGGAGAAATCTCCTTAGAATTTACTTTGCAAAGCCTAAAAAAACAAGGCAATGTAATGGCCCAAATCAGGACAGGAGAAAATCGTTTTGTGCTGCGCTTGCAAGGAGAAGAACAAATCGACAAGAGCGAACTAGCCTGGTATGCAGGCGAGGAAACAAAACCATTATCCCAACTTTTTGGCACTTCTTTTCTCAAACAAGGGAAAAAGCATTCTATAAAGATAAGCAATTTTGATGAACTGTTCCAGGTAGCTGTAGATGGGATTGTTTTATTTTCCTTAGACTATTCTAAGAATGCAGAGCTAACAGCCAAAAATACCTACGAAAGTTCCTTAAAAATAGGAGGCGAACACGGCGATTTTATTTTTGAAGACATTTTGGTATGGAGAGATCTGTATTATGTAGACAGAAACCTTTTCGCAAAAGATTCTGAATGGATCATCCCCCAAGGACAATATTTTGTTCTCGGCGATAATTCTCCACAAAGCAGCGATAGCCGAGACTGGAAAAAATTTTCTATGGTTTCAAAAAAAGGAATTTCTTGGGAAGGAGATCAGCAGTCACCCCCTAAGCTGCAAAAGGAAGTATATCATTTTATAGACATATATGGAACTTTTAGATCAATTGATGCTGTCGATATAAAAGATGGAATCGTGAGCCATGTTGACGCACCTTTTGTCCCCAAAAATCATATTTTTGGTAAAGCTTTTTGCGTATTTTGGCCTCCGACTCGAATAAAAAAAATACAATAGTCGTCTATTCAATAAGAGTTTAGCAAGATGATATTTGGGAGAAAAAAAGAATGGCAAAAGAAGAACAACTGCAAAGACTAAAAGATTCTTTAGCACAAAAATCTTGCAAAGATTGGAATCAATGGAGGAAAGAGAACCCTGCAATCCAAATAGATCTTAGCCAGGCTAACCTGGAAGGACTAAATCTCAAAGGAATTAATCTATTTCAGGCAAACCTTGCAGAGGCAAAATTAGAAGGAGCTATTTTGTCTGAAGCCTATTTGCGCAATGCAAATCTAACACGCTCTAACCTTGCCAAGGCAGATCTGACAAAGAGCTTTTTAAGCAAAAGCTTTCTTAACCTGGCAAACCTGAGTGGAGCAAACCTTTCTTTTGCTGATTTAACACAAGCCAACTTGAGAGAGGCCAACCTTTCTGGTGCTATATTTTTAAAAAGCTACTTGAGTGGAGCAGAGCTTAAAGGGTCTTCTGCTGTAAAAGCAAATTTTTCAGAGGCATATTTGGGAAATACCGATTTAAGCGATATGGACATCCAGGATGCTAATTTTTCCAAGGCAAATCTTAGTGGCGCGATTGTTGCTGGCATCAAAGGAAGTGCTGCCAATGCTCAGGGTATTATTTGTGTAAGACTAGAGTTTCATAAAGATAGAGGAAAAAATATATTAGAATTTAAAGATGAAAAAGATCGAGAAGAGCTTTGTGATTACATGACCAGCGATAATAAGCTTCTAATCAATCTGTACAATATTAAATCTAAAAAAGATAGAAATCCTCTTATGAAAATAGATACGCTGTCAGTAGACGGTGATCAATATAAAATTTTAGAAAAAATAGGGGCAGGGAGTACAGGCGTGGTTTACAAAGCCATAGCAAATGACCAGGTATATGTAGCCATAAAATTTTTCGAGCCAGATAGTCAAATTTTTGATTTAAATATCTGGGCTAGTTTAAGAAGGCGTTTTATGCTAGAAAGTGCTAGAAACAAACGCCTGGAACATCCTAACGTCATTTCCGTTTTCAAAAGAGGATTGTGGGATTTTCGTCCGATTGTTATAGAAAAACAAGAAAAATCCAGACCTTTTTTCGTGATGGAATTTATAGAGGGCGATACATTAGAAAATTTGCTGAAAGTGCAAAAGATTCCTATCTATATATCGAAAACAATCATGCAAAAAATGGCACAAGGGCTTTATCATATACATAAGCAGCCCGCCATAACAGAGCAGGAATTCCAGGAGAATACAGTTAGGATCGAAGCATCCATGATTCATGGGAAAATGGCGCATAGAAATCTCAAACCACATAATATCCTTATAGGAGAAGGGGGGAAAAAAGTCAAGATTGCGGATTTGGGTGTCACTACATGGAAAGACATAGGAGCTTACTTTAAGGCACTGAATTGGAAAGATTCTCAGCTTAACCAAAGCATCATTCATTCTTCTATGTATATGCCGCCAGAACAAAAGGAAGGCTTAAGCGCAACACAAGAAGGGGATATCTATTCTTTAGGTCTTATTTTTTACTATATGATAGTAGGGAATTCCGTAGCAAAAAACTTCCAAAAAAATAAACCTTTATCAGCAATCACGGAACGCTTTAGTTTGCCAAGCCCATGGAAAGAATTGATTTTGTCTATGCTTGAACCAAAACCTGAGAATCGCCCCTCTATCAAAGATGTAATCGAATCTCTGAACAGGATATAAACGTCAAAACAGGAGATAAAAATGGCTGATTTACAACAAGTCATGGTAAGCGATTGGATAAAAGTTTGGAAAATGTACACCAACGAGGGTGACAGGCTTTATCAAAATAAAGACTATATGCAGGCAATGGCTTCCTTTCAAAAAGCCATAGAGTCTTCTATTTCTGAAAAAGGCGGAAAATATGCTGATTCCTTGACAAAATTGGGGCTTTGCTATTTTTCTATGAAGAATTATAATAAAGCAGAGCCTCTGCTTCAAGAAGCTTTGGAAATTCGCAAGCAAATTTTAGGAACGCAGGACGCAGAATATGCCTGCTCGCTCTCTTATCTTGCCTGTCTTTATCGAGATAAAAAACAATTCCCTTTAGCAGAAAAATTATTCCAAGAGGCTTTAGGCATTTTCGAGAGAATTTTCGGCAAACAGCATGTATATACTATCTCTATAACCAATAGCATTGCATTGCTTTATAAAATGAATAGACAGTATGGCAAAGCAGAAAATTTACTACGCTATTGCCTGGAAAACTTAGAAAAAATTTTCGGAAAAGAGCATGCTTTCTATGCTACTGCTCTTATCAATCTTGCTTCTCTATATCGAGATGCTTGCCAATATGAATTAGCAGAGCCTCTTTATTTAAAAGCTACACAAATATATAAAAAATTTCTTGGTATCAATCATCCTGTTTATGCTGATTGCCTGATACATCTTGGCCTTTTGTATCAAGGAAAAAAAGAATATGAAAAAGCATATAAAATTTTTACTAAAGCCCTGGAAATCCGAAGATCTAAGCCAGGAGAACAATCCCTTGAATATGCTAATGCTCTTTTTCATCTTGCCATCTTGCATCATGAGCAAAAAGCCTATACAAAGGCAGAGCCTTTATTTTTGCAAGGAATAGAAATCAGCAAATCGTTTGTATCTAAAGACAGTCCTCAGTATTTAGAATTCTTGCAACAAATAGGTAGACTGTATCTCGATAAAAAAGAATATGGTAAAGCCATGCTGTTTTTTTCTGAAGGCGCGGAGATCCTTAGAAAATCAGGAAATAACGATAATCCTTATTATCCTATCTTCTTAAACAACGTGGCCTTAGCATGTAAAAAACAGGAAAATTATGTCAAAGCAGAATCTTTGCTGAACATATCTATTTCTTTATTGGAACAAAGTTTTGGTAAGACCTCTTCAGAATTTATCATTGGCAAAAACAATCTTGCTGTTTTATACCAGGAAAAGGGAGAATACGATAAAGCAGAACTGCTTTTTAGGGAGGTTGCAGAATTTTGCAAGGCAAAAGAAAAAAAAGAAAACTACGCCTCCATGCTAAACAATATGGCGCTTGTATACCAGGAAAAAGGGGATCACAGCAAATCAGAGTCTTTTTTCTTTCAAGCATTAGGAATTTTTGAATTGGTTTTAGGCAAAGAAAATAAATGCTACAGAATGGCCTTAAACAATATAGCCAATCTATACCTTGCCAAAGCAGAATATGATAGAGCAGAAAGTCTTTTGTCTGATGCCATAGAAATTACAGAACAAGCAGTAGGACAGTATCATCCCGATTATTTGGAAACTATAGCCTTAATGGCCCGACTTTATCAGACTATGGGCGTTTACAGCAAACCCGAACATCTTTTGCGCCAGTCCATAGAAATCCAGGAACACATCTGGGGAAAAGATCACCCCAAATATAGCAACAGCCTTTGCATTCTCGCAGAATTCTATCAGTCTATGGGCGAATATGGTAAGGCAGAAAGCCTTTTCCGCCAATCGCTGGAAATCAGGGAGCGGTCTTTAGGGAAAAACCATCCTCTTTACGCTGATAACCTGCATAAACTCGCCTGGCTTAAAACAGCTATAAAAGAATATAAAGATGCAATGCAATTTTTTCTAAAGGCAGCCCCCATAGAGAATAAAATGGCACTCAGGCTTTGCATTGCTGGAGAAGAAAAAAAATTAGAAAAGTATCTGCAAAGTATGGAAATATCGTATTATGCTATACTTTCCCTTTTCTATCAAAATTACGAAAGCCTGAAAAGCTTTACTTTGGAAGTCTATTCCCTTGTTTTGCAAAGAAAGCGCATCGCCCAAGAGCTTACACCCATGAAAGCCACTTTTTTTGAAGAAAACGGGCCAGACTTTCAAAATAAATATAACCAATGGAAAGACACTCTACAAAATCTTGTTAAGCTCCTCTTTGCAGATTCTGCCTCTCTTTCAGCAGAAGAATACAGAAAAAACTATAAAAAGTTAGAAGAGGAAGAATCTTCCTTAGAAAAAGAACTTGCTTTGAAATCCCCTTTGTTTTCCCTGGAGCAAAAGCTTTTTCAGATCTCCCCTTCCATGCTATCTTTGCTTTTGCCTTCCCAAAGCGTGATTGTGGAGTTTGTCTATCTGAAAGAAATCCATCTGAAAAATAGAAAATACTTAGAGCCAAGGTATCTTGCTTTTATCCAAAAACAAGACAATCCCTCTCAAATCGAAACCATAGAGCTAGGAGAGGCCAGCCAGATAGAAAAGCTCATTGTGCAATACAAAAAAGATTCTTTGCATGGAAAAAGAGACACACAAGTGCTGTCTTTGAGTTCCTTTGATGGGAATACCAAAGTAAGATCCAAGGATGCTGCCTCTCCAAATTCTTTTTCCTTATACTCTAAAAACCTCAAAGATAGCGATGCCTTGGAAGCAATCCCAGCAGAAGAAGATGCTGAAATAACAAAAATGCTTTTGCATGCCACGATTTTTATGCCTGTTTTGTCCTACATAGGCCAAAGCAAAAGACTCATCATCGCTCCTGATGGAATGATCTCCTTTTTCCCCTTTGAAATTTTGGAAGACGCAAGCAACCATTTCCTTGTGGAAGACTATGACATAAGCTATGTGCAAAGTGGTAAAGACTTGCTTCGCTTTACTTACAATAAAAAGCCTCAAAGCCGAAGCCTGATTATCGCAAACCCTGATTTTGATCTACAAAAAACAAGCTTAAGGCAAACCCAAAGAAAAGATTTAAACAGAATACCAGGAAAGAGAGACTATCAATTAGAGCAGTGCCTGTCTCAAGGGTTGGACTCCATACTCTATTTCCCACCCCTTCCAGAAAGCCAAAGCGAGCGAAATATTATTTCTAATGCCTTTTCTGGCAACTGCGATATATGGGAGCAAGAAAAAACCCTAGATTTCAAAATTAAAAAAATCAAAGCCCCCAAAATTTTGCACCTTGCAACCCATTGTTTTTTTGTACAAGATGCAGAAAAAAATGAAATCCAGCCTTACATGGACTTTTGGAATACCAAAAGCAAAGGCAAACGGTTTGTAAATCCACTCTTGAGAGCAGGAATAGCCGTTTCAGGCATCAACACCTTCTTGAAAAGACAGGAAATGTCCGATGACCTGGAAGATGGCCTTTTAACTGCCCTAGATATATGCAACATCAACCTTTTTGGAACAGAGCTAGTCACTCTTTCTCTTTGTGAAACAGGCTCAGGCAAAATAAAAACTCCCGATGCCTTTTGCAGCCTTATATCCTCTTTTCTCCTGGCAGGAGCTAAAAATATCCTCACCAGCCTCTGGAAAATGCCTGAAAAAGAAAGGCTCGATTTGCTCCAACGCTTTTATCTCAAAGTACTGGCAGGAAAGAAAAAAGATATAGCCCTAAGAGAATCCCAGCGCGAAATGATCCAACACCTCCGCGCCCAGAACAAAAAACCTTCTCCTTCTCTCTGGGGTGCTTTTATATGCTTTGGCGACCCCAATTAGTTTGCAATGAGCAATTACTCAGGTATTCTAGGTCGAATGACAAAAGTTTTTTGACATTATTATTTCCATTAAACACAGAATAACACAAGCGGAATCGTTGTCGGGGTCGGAATCTGAATCGAAAGGATGATTCATGAACACCATTCAATAAACAGTGGGAATCGATTCCGATACCGACCCCGATTTCGATAGAAAGCCAACTCATGGTTCTTTTTTTTATTTTGTCAAAAGACTTTTGTCTCATCACCTAGTTTTAAATGGCTGATTTATTGAAGATTGAATAAACAAAGTAAAAAAAGGAGCAATGTTTTTTTTAACTTTCTTCCTATAACAGAAGTTTCCGTAATCTTTGGAAATCAAAAAAAAATAAGCTTTAGAAAGAATAATAGAAATGCAATCGCTTTTTTATGAATATGTTATGCTATTAA
>JABWCH010000201.1 GCA_013359215.1 Candidatus Brocadiia bacterium
TTTCGGATAGGCTCTTATCCCTCAATAGTCACTCTAAAACTTTGTTGTCCATCCTTCTTTTTGGCAATCTTTCCTTGTATAAGAAACTCCGTCTATTTTAATCCCTTTGTTGTCCAGAAGTGTAATAATACCGCCATCTTTAGACAAGTTTATGGTATCATCCACAGGGATGCTCAAAAAAGAGCCTGGCTCAATGCTATAGCCCTTAAGATATTGTCTGCGTTTTTGCCTGTCGGCAAAAGCCCATCCATCCAAAGAAAGCTTGCTTTCCCCACGATTGAGGAGAGAAATACTTTGCCTTGGCTGATTGCCTGTATTCAATAAAGCACAAATGATTTTAACGGCACCCTGCAAATCGCAGGAAATAGCATTGTCAATACGGTTTCCTGTTTCGTCATCAGTATGAAAAGCTTGGGATTGAAAGGCAAGAAAAACAGCAATCCATCGTTTTTGCTTGGGGAATTGCAGCAATAGTCCTCCATCTTGCCATACTCCATTGTCTTTTACCCATTGCCCCGCATTGCCTTGGTTCATGTGAATATCATGAATTCCATTGCCTGGTTTAAAGCCAAAATAGCGGTCTATTTTTTCTTCTGGCCCCCATTTTTCGCCAAAAGCATAAACCAAAGCATCCTCAATGTCTATAGATTTTGTTACATATTTATGCAAAAGCTCATTCAAATCATTGTCTGGCCCAGGTACATTATACGGCAATGGCTTCATCTGTTCTACATTAAAAAAATTTCCACGAATATAGTCTAAGCAAAGATCCCTTCTTCCTCTTAGCAGATGAAAACCATCGCCAAGTGCCTCCAGTCCAGGCAGAATGTCGTGATGGTAGTTATCTTCTACATAGTACAGAAGTTCTGATGGCGATGATTGAGATTGGACATTGATTGCAATTCGATGCATTGTATTTTCACTCACAACCTGAATTTGATAGTGAGGATTCTGTCCCTGGCCAGGCTTGCTTCGTATTGCCTGTCCTTTTAAAACTCCATAATTATGTATAGGCATATTACCCTCCTATTGAAAAATGTAACAACGAAGAATAAACCATCTAAAAAATAGACTAGATTGACAATGCCACATTAAGAGCTGTATTATTTTTGATTCCCTTATCGAAGTCTTGTACTACGCTTGTTTTTTGATTTCCTCTTGATTGGCCGAAATGTGACATTATCAAACTAATTATACAATATTTTTATTTCTATTCCATATTTTCTTTTAAAATCGAGAATGAATTTAGCAATTAGCAGTTACGTAGGCATCCATTGATGCAAAAAAAAAATTGAAAAACAAATATTTTTTATTCTTCTTGTTTGTTAGCAAAAAATTTGCAGTCAGGGCAATAACCAAAAATTTCAAGTTTATGGCCTGTTATATCGTATTGAGTTTTATTCTTGAGCTTCTTTTCATAGCATTTTAAGGGACATCCTGCGAGTGTAAGTGTTTTTTTACATTGGATACAGACAAGATGATGGCTGTGTTCTTTTTTAGCAAGCTCAAATTGAGATTTATTGCTTATAGAACTTGTGCTCTTGCTGACAATCCCTTTTGCAACAAACAAATCTAAAATTCTATAAACTGTAGAAAGATTTATCTCAATGCTTTTTTCTTTTAGTTTCAGATAAATATCTTCTGCTGTTAAAGGGATCTCTGTTTTTTCCAAAACATCCAGAAGATGATTCCTTCCTTGCGTATTCTTCATTCCCAGATGAGCAAAAAAATTTTCGCTTCGTTGCATTTTTTTATCCTTTGCTATATTTTTTGATAATAAAAAAAAGGACAAAAAAAATTGCATTTAAAAAGACTATGGTTGCCCCTGCTGGCAAGTTATGGATAAAGGATACAAAAACGCCTGCAACCACACAAAAAACGGACACCAAGGAAGAAATAACCAGAGTAGATTGAAATCCTTTGGATACCTGGAGTGCTGTTACTGTAGGGAAAAGGATCAAGCTGGAAATCAGAAGTGTTCCTACAACGCGAATGCCAAGAGAAATTGTAATAGAAGTGAGGATCGCGATCAGATAATTCATAGATTTTGTATTGAGACCAATTACATTGGCGAATTCTTCATCGTACGTGATAGCAAAAAGCGTGTTGTAAAAGAAAAAAATTGTGAAGATTACCACACCAGATAGAGCAATAGATATAGTAACATCCATATTGCTTATAACCAGGATACTTCCGAAAAGGTAGCTCATCAAATCCACGTTAAAACCGCCTGCCATGCTAGAAATTAGAACCCCACAGGCAAAAGCAAAGGAAGAAACAAGACCTATGGCAGAGTCCCCATGCAAACCTGCTTTCTCATTGAGCTTGAGAATAACAAAAGAAGCCAGCGTAACAATCGGAATAGAAACAAGTAAAGGAGATGCCGAAAGCAGAAGTGCTATTGCTACACTAGCAAAGCTCACATGCGCCAGGCCATCCCCAATCAGCGAGAGTTTTTTTAAAACTAGAAATATCCCTAAAAAAGAGCAGCAAAGAGCAATCAGCGATCCTACCAAAAGAGCCTTAAGAATAAAATCATACTTGAGTGCTTCCAGAATGAGTCCAACAGCATTTTCCATCGCTATGCCTCCAGCAAAATTGGTGTTGCGTGAATTGTCCAAAGTATTGTGTCATTTCCGAAGATTTACAGAATTCATCGTAAGTGCCATAAAAAATAACCTTGCGGTCTAAATACAACATTTTTTGTGTGTATTTTCCAATAGAACCCATATCATGAGATACAAGAAGAATGGTAACTTTGTCTTTTGTGTTGAGTTCTTTTAGAATCTGGTAAAATTCTTCTCGGATTTTCGGATCCATAGCACTGGTAGGTTCATCTAATACTAAAAGACTGGGATTTCCAACAATAGCTCTTGCAAGCAAAACACGTTGCTGCTGTCCGCCAGAAAGATTCCCTATTTTATTGTTTTTTAAATCTAATATCTCTAATCTAGCCAGAACTTCATCGATCCGATCATAGTCTTTTTGGGAAAAAAAATGGGGGAATTTTTTTTGAGAAAGCAAGCCGATAGATACAATTTCTTTTACCTTAGCAGGAAATAGCGGATCGCTCATAATGTTTTTTTGGGGAAGATACCCTATCCTTTTTTTCTTCAGATGAGAAGAAAACTCGATTTTTCCATGGGAAGGCGAAATCAGCCCTAAAATGGCTTTCATGAGCGTAGTTTTGCCTGACCCATTAGGCCCAACAATGCCAATATAATCTCCAGGGTAAATCTGAACATGGATTTTGCTTAGAACTTCGTGGCTACCATATTGGATGCTCAGATCTTCGATATTCATAAGGCTATTCATGGCATCCCAACCCTTCTTGGAGACTTTTAAGATTGTTTTCCATGATCTTTATATATGTCATGCCAGAAGCACTTTCCTCTTTAGAAACATTATGGGCCGCGTGCAGCGGGACTATATTGCAGCCTGTTTCCTCTGAAAGCACTCTTGCAATTTTGGGGTCTAGCAGTTCTTCATAGAAGATGGTATTTATATGAAAATCTTTGATATTGTTTAGCAATTCTAAAATTCTTCCAGGGGTTGGTTCTGCATTAGGAGAAAAACCCTTATACGGAGATATGTGTTCTAGGCCATATCTTTGCGCAAAATACCCAAAGGCAAAGTGGCCTGCATAAAGTATTTTTTTGCTTTTAGCTTTAGATAGGGTTTCTTTATTTTTTTGATGTAGCCTTTCCAGTTGTTCCTTATAACCTTGTGCATTTTTTTGAAAAAAATCTCGATGCTCAGGGAAAACAGAGGTAATACCTTGGAAAATGGTATCTACCATTTTTTGAGCCAGGACTGGGTCTAGCCATATATGCGGATCTTTATGGTGGTGTGTACAACCAGGCCCATGCCCTTCGTGATCCTCTTCTGACATGAGTTCTATTCCCTTGCTGGCATCGAGTATAAGAATCGATTTGCCCCGACTTTGCTGGACAATTTTTTGCGCCCATGGCTCCATGTGTTCGCCTGTATAGACAAAAACACTGCTTTTGGTTATTTCTATAATATCTCTCGGCGTAGGCTCATAAGAATGTGGCTCAACTCCTGGTGGAAGCAACAATACAACCTTTACCTTATCTTGTACGATCTGTCTTGTAAAATCGTATTGAGGAAACAGGGTGGCTATAATTTTTTTCTCTTGTTCCTGTTTTATATTAGAGTCACAAGCTTGTAGAATCCATAGAAAAACAAATAATATGCAATATTTCATAGTTCATCAACCTTTTTTAAAAAAAATTCTAAATGCAAACTATACGCATTTGCATTATAGTATAAAATTTTTATCTCATTGTCAATAGTTTAGAGGATAAAAAAATAGTTTTAATGATAAATGAACTAAATGCTTATGGATTTAGCTCCTAATCTGTATACATCAGAAAAGTATTTTATCGCGAATTTTACGAATGGACGAATAGCACGAATAGATCATCTTATTCGTGTTATATGTGATTTTAAAATTAGGAGCTTAAGTCAATAAGCGTTATGAAATATTACAAGACCAATTCAAAACCACTTGTCACAACAATTCCAAGAGTGGGAATATCGATTGTTTTGCAGATAAGCATTTGGCCTTCTTGGTATTTTGGGTTTGTTTTGCGGCGATAATGGTCTCTTGGGTCGTGATTATACTTCTCATCGCCACAGATCTGGTGTCCGATAGCCTCGCAGATTGCTCTTATTTGGTGGTATCTTCCTGTCCATGTTTCTATCTTGCAAAGGGTCGTATCTTCGCCAATTTCAATTGGAAATAGCAATGTTGCTGATATTGTTTGAGAATTTTTGTCTTTTTGGGCAAGCCATGCCTCGCGGGAAGGGAATTTTTCAGCCATAACACAGATATTTTTTACTATAGCTTTTTTATGGGACTTTAGAATGTCGGCCTGCACAAAAGTTGCAGATTCTAGTTTTCCTTCCAAAAGAGCAAGATAGGTTTTCCATACGCCACCAGAAGAAAAGAGGTGTGTCAAAACAGCATGGGAATCGCGGTTTTTTGCTAAAAATATTGCTCCCTGTGTATTAGAATCAAGCCGATGAGATGGTGTGATAAATTCTGGAGGTTTGCCATTTTTTAGAGTAAGGTGTTCTTTGATTTGGAAGATCAAGGTTTTTCTTTCGTCAATTCCCTCTCCTCCATGAACTGGCAAATCTTTTTCCTTATCTGCAACGATAAAATTTTCGTCTTCGTATAGGATTTTGAGTTCCATTGGTATTTTTTCTCTTATGGATTGTATTTTTTGATAAGACTTTTTTCGTAGAAAATACATTGCTTCAGTATATTGGCTACAGGAGGAGCAGAAACTGTACCACCATAGTACGCTCCTTTTGGTTCATCGACCATAACGAGAGCGCATAGGGTTGGATTCTTGTAAGGGGCAAAGCCAACAAAGACGGAAATATAGTGTTCGTGGGAATATCCACCTGTGCTATCTAGCTTTTGAGCTGTCCCTGTTTTTCCTGCAATCTCTACCTTTTTGATGTTGGCTTTCTGGGCTGTTCCTTTTTCTACGACAAGGCGTAAAACTTGCTGCATTTCTTTTATGGTTTGGCCAGAATAAATTTTTTTTATATCAGGGCTTTGATAGCGATGTAAAGTTTTGCTGTCAGGGTAAACGACTTTCTCGACAATCGAAGGTGGACGATAGATTCCATCTCCTGCAATAGGAAGGTAAGATGCTGCCATTTGTAGAGGAGTCGCACAAATTTCATGCCCCATGGGAACAGAGGTGAGAGTAAAGTTAGTCCATTTGTGTGCGGGTTTTAGGATTCCAGGCGATTCCCCAGGCAATTCAACCCCTGTTTTTTTTCCAAAGTTTAAAAGCTCCAAATAGTGGCATAGTGTTTTTGCCCCCATTTGCATGCCTATTTTGGTTGTTCCAATGTTGCTAGATTTGATGAGTATTTCTGCTACTGTTAAATCTCCATATCCATGAGTATCGCGCAATGTCCTTCCTGGTATGATTTTGCATGATCCATGATGGCAAAAAATGGTTGTGTCCATACTTACTAATTTTTCACTGAGTGCGCTGGCAACCACAAGCGGTTTCATGACAGATCCAAGCTCATAAGCATCGGCAATGGCTTTGTTCTTCCAGGTACTACGAGGAAAAGAGCGGAAATCATTAGGGTCGAAATCAGGCAAAGAGGCAAGAGCTAAAATCTGTGCTGTTTTTGCATCCAGTAAAACAGCGCAAGCCCCCTTTGCTTCATAGCGGCTAACAGCATCCTGCAACTCTTTTTCTACTATGCTCTGCATGATATGGTCTATTGTTAGATATATATCAGCACCATTCACGGGTTTTTTCATAGGAGAATAAGGATCATAAATTTTAGGCTTTGCCAGCCTTCCATCTTTTAATTCCCATTGGAATCCATTCTCGCCCGAAAGCTCGGCCTGAAAATTGGCTTCCACTCCTTCCAGCCCGTTTTCTTCATTGCCTGTAAAGCCTAAAACATGGGAAGCAAGCTTTCCGTGAGGATAGACTCTTTTGGTTTCCTTGATGGTTTGCACACCTGCTATTTTAAAGGACTGTATTTTCTGGGACGTTTCTTTATCTAGGAATCTTTTGAGCCATACAAAGCGTCTTTTGGGATGAGTAAGAAAAGGGACGAGTTTGTCTTCTTCCATTTCTAAAACAGGACTAAGCTTTTTTGCTGCACCATGAACATCTTTAATCATTTTAGGATCACAATAGCAAGAATAGGTTGGGATGGATGTAGCCAGAATAATGCCATTCCTATCCAGAATATCACCTCTTTTAGCTGGTATTTCTTTGTGTATCCAATGTTGTTGGAAGGCTTGCTGTTTATATTTCTCATGTTCCAAAACTTGTATCCAGAAAAGCCTTCCAATTAAAAATAAAATAGCAAATATAATCAAAAAAAAGATACCTAAAGACCTTTGGGCCATTTCGTTTTGATAAACACTCAATGACTTCATGGCTTTTCCTCTATCCATTCTTCTGGGGGTAAAAGCTCTAGTTCCCAGTTTTTATTCGCCTGGATCAGGCTTTGTGGTGAAGTTAGAACAGCAATCTCATATTGCAAAGTGTATATCTCTTCTAATAGTAATTCTTTTTGTTTTTCTAATTTTGCGATCTGATAGCCTAGCTGAAAGGATGTTACTTTGGCCTGGACTAGTGCCATAAGAAAAAAAGCACTTAAGCCAATCAGCAGCATGAAAAGTATATATCCCCAAAAAATTTTAAAACCGCCTTTTTTGGCTATATCTTCTCCTATGTTTCGGCAAGTTTTTGCTGCTTTGCTTAGGACACGTTGGGTATTTTGAAAAAGATTTTTTTCCATATTTTTTTATCGGATTCCTTACTCTGGAAGAATTTTTACACAACGAAAGCCTAGAGAGCTATCTCGCCATACAGGGCCATATCCTTCTCTGCAAGAGGAAGAGCAGCTTCCTGCTGATGATTTAAAAGATCCTCCTCTGCAAACGCGGGTGAATCCAGAGGAATTGCAAATAGGGTTTTTCGATGGATTAACCAGGTATGGAGCATAGCTGTCTTCACAAAATTCCCAGACATTGCCACTCATATCATAAAGGCCAAAAGCATTGGGCTTTTTTTCTCCAACAGGATGCACCGCTCCTTGCGAATTTTCAGAGTACCAGCAGTATTCTGGATCTATCTCATTTCCCCAATAGTATTTTGTTTTACTTCCAGCGCGCACAGAATATTCCCACTGGGCTTCTGTAGGAAGATTCAGCCCTGCTTTTTGGCAAAATTCCTGGCAGAGCTGCCAGGAAACATTTTCCACAGGAAGCGTTTCTCCTTGTATGACAGAAGGATTTTTAGGAAGAATTTTTTTCCAGATAGATTGGGTTACTGGATACTTTGCCATCAGAAAAGGGCTTAGCGTAACTTTATGCACAGGCTTTTCGCTATCGTATTCCATACTGCCCATGTCAAAAGTACCGCCTAAAAGCAGCAAAAAAACTATACCTGTTTTTTCATGGCAATATTCTTCTATTTTATAGCTTTGGTCTGCACAAGAATAGCTTGCCTTGCGGAGATACTGAAAACCAGGAATCTTGACCAGAATGCTCTTTGCCTTTTCTTCTTTTCTTTCTAATATTTTCCTCTCTTCTTTTAATCGGATCTCTTCTACTGCTTTTTTTGCCATTATTTTGCGTTCTTCAATTGCCTGGCTTTTTAAAATCTTGGATTGGGTTTCCTGGACAGGCTTTTTTTCTTGTCTTTTCTGGAACTCAGCTTCTAACCTTTGGATATCTTCTTGTTCTTTTTGCTTCCTGGATTCCTGTTTTTCATAAGCATCTTGTAAAGGAGTCTCATAGGTTGCTGGCTTTATTTCTATAGATTCGTGTTGCAGGCGTTCCAGCGTTTCTTTGGCACTTAGAGGACGATTTTTTCCTGTTTTATCTAGCATAGAAGAGAGAACAGCCCATTTGTTTTGTGGCAGATTTTCTATTGTTTCGATGCTATTTTCGCATATAATCTTATAAAAATGTTCAAAACTGGTAGCATTAAAAGGATGATAGCCTGCTGTCATTTCATATAGAATAACACCTAAAGCCCACATATCAGTGTAAGGCATAGCAGGTTTTCCTTGATATTGTTCGGGTGACATGTAAGGCAGAGTTCCGCTAATCATTCCTGGATTTTTCCCTCGCATGGAAAGGCTGGATCTTATTTCTGTAGAAAGCCCAAAGTCGCTTAGAAACATTTTGCCATCTTTTCTTACCAAAATATTTTCTGGCTTAAGATCACAGTGGACGACTCTTCTATCATGGGCAAAGTCTAAAGCACACGCTATGGGCAAAAGCATTTCCGCAGCCTTTTCTATGGGCATACCTTGTCTGCGTTTTTCTAAAATAACCTTTCTTAGACTTGTGCCTTCAATATAGTCCATAACGAGAAAGTATTGTTCTGTTTTTTCTTCTTTTTCGATCTGGCGGTATTGGACTATGCTATCGTGGGTGAGAAGCTTTACCAGCCTTTGGTATTCTGAAATGATGCTGTCTAAAGCAGAGGTATCGTTTGAAATTTCTAATGGCAGAAGCTTTAAAGCTACGTCTAGCCTTGCTGTGCTGTCCCATGCAAGGTATACTTCTCCCTGCCCTCCTTTGCCTAAAAGCTTTTTCCTTTCGTAGCGGTTGTTGAAAATTTTTTTTGTTTCCATCAAAGAAAGGGAGCAAACAATGGATTGTCCAAGGCGTGGCAGAATTTTTTCTACCTCTTTGGCTACATTGTTTTTTTCTACTACCTCTCGTTTTTCTCTATCGTCTTTAGCATTGTGGAATTCCTGCATTTCTTCGATTTCTTCTACCACATCCAAAACAAGAGGTCGGATTTCGGTGAGAAAATTTTCCATTTCTTTGACTTTGCTGGTATCCATCTCTTTGTCTTTGTTGATCGCCCATCCATGTGCCAGCCGAAGTATACCAAGAAAGGCTTTAGTGCCTGGAATCATGTCTGATGCTATATCGAGAACAACATTCAGGGGAGCTTTATGCTTTTCATACCACCGCCAAAGTTTTTCTTGTACTTCCATAGAAATTTTATTTGGTGATCAAAATTTTCTCACCAAACCCCCTTTAAAATTTTTTATTTTTACCAATCTATAGTTTTTGATGTCGTAATCGTAATTTTAATCATTCTCTTTATCCCTATCCTCTATGAGCATTGATAAAGATTAAGATTACGATTACGACATACGTGTTAAGTTTTAATAGCTTGTCTTACAATAGATTATGTCGTCTATTCAAGGATAAGAAGAGCGTAGTGTAAGCCTTCTGTAAGGAACCAAAAACAGTATCGCCTGGCAAATCAAAAAATTTTATTCGACTCTTGAGCCTGGCGC
>JABWCH010000202.1 GCA_013359215.1 Candidatus Brocadiia bacterium
AAAGTTTTTAAAGGGGGTTTGGGGGAAAATTTTTACAAAAATTTTCCCCCAAATAAAAATCTCTTTGCGTAACTCCTATTATTTAATTCTCATCGCTTACCCAAAAAATACAGGCCATTCCACTGAAAAAGTACTTCCTTCTCCAGGGATACTTTTTACCTGAATGATTGCACGATTCATATCCACAATTTTTTTACAAATCGACAGCCCCAAGCCCGTCCCATGAGGATTGAAAGCAACCCCTTCTTTTGTGCGGAAAAAAGGTTGGAAAAGCTTATGCAAATGGTCTGGAGAAATCCCAATCCCCTGGTCTTGTACGGAAATCATGAGAGATTTTTTTTGTTCTTGGAACATGCTGATTCTAATAGGCGTATTCTCTTTGGAATATTTGATAGCATTGTTCAAAAGATTGGTAAATAGAATTTGAAACTGCTCTGGATTGCCAATCAAGAAGGGAACAGATTCAGGAAATTCTAGCTTGATCCGTTCTTTCAAGGATAGCGATTCCACAATTTTATTCAACTCTTTCTCAGGAGAGAATTGTACGAGCTTCTCTTCAATCTGCACGAATGTTTGCAAATTAGTGTATTGAAGCATATCCTTGAGGCTTTCCATCATAGTTGATGTTCTGATCAATACTTTTTGAAGCAAATCTTTGGTTTTGGCTTCTATTGTACCAGCGTAGCCGCCTAAAATGAGCTTGGCATAGTTCTGGACAACACCCAATGGTGCTTTTAACTCATGCGTTACCAACAGAATATACTCTGATTTTTCTTTGTCCAGGCTTTCTAGCTTTTCCTTTGTGCCTTCATACATCTCATAAGCTTCATACCGCAATACAGTAAGCTTATAGTTGACAAAAATTAAGGAGTTCGATACAAGAATAAAAACAACTGTATCCTGGATCAAAGATTGGGGTATGCTATTAAAATAGAAATAGCTACATAAAAGCAGTCCAAGAATGGTAATATTTAAAATAATAGTATAAAAAACAATAGATTGTCTATCCAATACGCTCACAGACAACAAACAATGTATCAAAAAAAATACAAAAAGCCCTGAATAGATTTTATTTTGGCTGATGCACAAAAGAACCAATGCTATCCAGTCCACGCTGATTTGTGCGTATAGAAATTGTTTGAATTTTTTGTAAAAAAACTCTGGTTCTGTCCAAAACTGCTTGAGTATCCATCTATGGTAGCGATAGAATCCATAGTTGACTGCCAAAAGACATATTCCACAGAATAGAGCAGTCATGGGATGGATAGGGATAAAATGTATAAAATAGGAATAAAGGAAATAAAAAGCAATTAGTAAGATTCCAACTAGGGTTCTCACTCTAAGATAGCTTCCAGCAATCAGTTCCAAATGGCGATTCCAAACGCTCGCCAGAATGTTTTTTTTCCGCCTGGATTCCTGGCTGATTTCCTCTTGGGTCACCATATATTAGGATACTCCAAAACCTTGCGCATTAGGATTGCCCCCGATGAGCATGGGCAAAGTTCGCAAAATTGGGTTGTTTTAGCAATAGCATCTGGCGCTTGCGAACGAGGGATGGTTTCATAGCCTAAAAAGCGGAAAAACTCAGAAGCTATGAGCGTGAGAAGGTATATTTTTTTTATACCATGATTGAGTGCCCATCCCTCCAGATAGCCAACCAAAATTTTTCCAAAGCCTTTATTTTTGTATTCTTCTTCCACAGCTAGGGATCTTAAAAGACCTGATGAATCATGCAGTTCTAAGCCGACTACGCCAGCAAGCTTTTCGTCAACAAATATCCCAAAAAATTTCAATTCTTCTACTTTGGGGAGATCAGATATAGGAAGATTGGATTTCAAAAGCAGTGATTCCACTTGAGAGCTATATTCCATAAGCTTAACCACGGTTGTGCCAGATATAGTATTGTTCAAAGACATATAATTCCTCATGATAGGATTTCTTTTTAATTTGGTAGGGATTACGTAAAGAGATTATTACTTGAAGAAAAGACTTGTTGTGAAAATCGGGATGGGCTTTCAGAAACATGGCCCATCCCGATTTGCGAAAAAAATTATCGAGGATCTTTGTACCTCAGATTGCCTGTTTTTTGGAAATGATTTACGATTGTCAAGAGCAACTCAACATCCAAAGGCTTTTCTAAAAAAAGCTCTGCTGGCAGCCAGTCGTAAGTTTTAATCTGGGATGAAAAAGCCATTTTGAATTGTTGGTTGATAGCAGATAAAATAATGACAGGTGTATTTTTATAGCTTTGGTGTGATTTAATTTCTCTACATAATTCAAAGCCTGCTGTGCTGTTGCCAGGGAAAATCACGTCCAAAAAAACCAAATCTGGTTTTTCTTTGCCCATGATCTCCAGCACTTTCGATGTATCTGTTGTAGAAATCACCTTAAAGCCATTCGCGCTAAGAGGGATTTCCATACTCTCAATAACATCGACATCATCGTCTACTATAAATATTTTTTTTAATAATGCTTCCATGCAAGCTCTCCTTTAATGCCTTTCTGATAAAGGAATATAAGTAATATCTCTGTTTCCTGTATCTAGCGTAATGGGCCTGAAAATCCTATTGTCATTCCATTGCTCTGCAATGTGGGCTGACCAGCCTACTGTTCTGGCAATGGCAAAGATCGTGGTAAACAATATAGGATCTATATTCATGATATGGAGCAATGTTCCAGAATAAAAATCTACATTAGGATATATCTTTTTCCCTTGTTTTTCCACCAAATTTGTAAAATTCTCTTCTAGTTTTTCTAAAATGGCAACCTTATTTTGTGTGTCTTCATTTTTTTTGATAGCTCTTAGCAATCCTTGTATCAGGATTGCTCTAGGGTCTTTCACTTTGTAGATTCTATGACCCATTCCGTCGATTTTTCTCTTTTCTGCCATGGCTTGCGCCAGCCAGGTTTCTACCTTATCTGGACTGCCAATTTCTTCCAGCATCTTCAAAACGCCTTCATTTGCACCTCCGTGAAGAGGCCCATATAAAGCTCCCACTGCTGCGGACAATGCGCAGCTTACAGGTGCTAAAGTGGAAGCAACAACTCTTGCTGTAAAAGTAGAAGCGCAAAAGCCATGTTCAGCATGCATAACCAAAATTTTGTCGAAAATTTCTTCGTTTTCTTTTGTTGGCTTTTCTCCATGGATCATATATAGAAAATTGGCTGCAAAGCTTAGATCAATTTCAGGCTCTACAACGGCAAGACCGTTCATGATTCTGTAGTATGCAGCTACAATGAGGGGAACTTGAGAGATATAGGCTAAGAGGATTTCTGCTGGATGGCTGTTTTTTTTGTTATCCCACACTCCGCCCAATCCAGAAAAAGCTGTCTGGAGTGCTTTCATGGGATGTGTTTCTTTTGGGAGGCTTTTGAGAATTCTAAGAGTTGATCTATGAATTCTCCTATATTTTAGCATTTTATCAATGTATGCTTCTAGTTGTGAAGGAGAAGGAATGTGACCATATAAAAGCAGATAAGAAACTTCCTCGAAATGGGACTTTTCAACCAAATCTGCGATATTGTATCCATAGTAATACAATTTTCCTGCAATACCATCTACAATAGAGATTTTGCTCTCAGCCGCAATAACTCCATCAAGACCTTTAGAATATTTTATTTCCTGGTTCATAAGTACCTCTTTTTAAGGCATATCGCCACTGGTTAAATATTCCAATGCCTTGGAAATGCTTTTGGCATTGGGGTTAATTGATAATCCCTTACGATATATTGCTATAGCCTCCGAAATTTTGCCTTGTTGTTGCAATGCATGTCCTAAATGATAATAAGCTATAGTATTTTCTTTACAAAGTGCTATGACTTTTTCAAAGGCTGCAACTGCTTTGTCTACTAAAGACAAAAATTTATAGCACTGGGCCAGTTTAAACCAGGTTTCTCCCCATTCTGAATTGATTTCTAAAACATGATTGTAAGCTATGACTGCATTTTCATATTCCATCTGGATCATATAGCAATTGCCCATCCAGTACCATGCCATAATGAAAGAAGGGTCTAATTCGATTACTTTATGGAATATTTTTAACGCTTCGTGATAATTTGCTTTATAGTATTCGCTTACACCAAGGTCATAATGGGAAGCAACGGCTTTAGGAGACAGTGCTGTAGCCAGACGAAATCCCTCTGCTGCGATTTTAATATTTCCCTTAAGGAAGGCAATCCTGCTCCTGACAATGGTTGGAAGAAAATCATCTTGGGTTTCTTGTGCGTATTTTTCTATTTCCTGGATTACCTTTTCCGCATCATGCAATAAAAAAAAATTCTGAATTTTCAGATTTTGTTCTTGAAGGGTAGCCATACAAACCTCATTTTGTTATAAAATTGTTAAAAATAGGAAAACTTCATATAAAAGTTTTCCCCCCAAAAAAACTACTTTTGCGTAGCTAAAAAAGCTAATTTTTTAAAACTTTTGCTATTTTTTCTAAAAGAATATCGCAATCTATAGGTTTTTCTAAAAAATCATTTACGGGCATGTAGTCAGGGTCGATTTGATCCTCAGAAAATTTCATAAAACCTAGTTTGAACTTCTCATTAACAGCAGAAAAAATGATAATGGGAAGCTTTGCCAGGGATGATTCTTTTCTGATAGCACGTGCTACCTCAAAACCTGCTGAAGAATTTTCTGGAAACATGACATCCAAAAGCAACAAATCTGGTGTTTCTTTTTTTATTTTTTGTACAATATCTTGAGTATTGTTATAGGAAGCTACCGAGAAACCATGACTTTCCAATACTGTTTTTATAGCATCGACAATGTCCAGATCATCATCAACCACGAGTATTTTTTTCATATTGAGGTTCCTTGAAAAATACAGTAAAAGTAGAACCCTGGTTGAGGTCGCTTTCTACTGTGATTTTAGCATTATGATTCTTTAAAACACTTTTAACAATCGCAAGCCCAAGACCTGTGCAATATTTATTGTGTTCAATAGCATTGGCCGCACAAAAATGTTCCTGGAAAATTTTTTCCAGATTTTCTGGGGCTATGCCAATTCCTTGATCGCTTATTTTTAGCTCGATTTGCTCTTCTTTTTTCTTCAAAAAAACATGGACTTGACCATAGTCTTTTGAATAGGTAATCGCATTGGCAATCAAATTCGAAACCATAATTTCCAATTGCTCGGCATTTCCTTTCATTTCTGCTGTTTCCAGAGATGTTTTTAGCTCAATATGCCGTTGAGAAGAGACAGTTTCTAAATTGGATATAACGCTTTCCACGATTTTATTTAAGGAAACAACAGCAATAGGAAGCTCTTCTACAGTAATGGAATTTATATTCGCAAGCTGGATCATCTCTTTTACTTGAATATTTAGCTTATTGCATCTTTCATAAATTCTTGTAAGTATATTGTTTACCTTTTCAGGCAAATTTCCTTGATAGCCTTTTAAAAGAACGTGAGCATAGCTTTGAATTGCGGCCAAAGGGGCTTTGAATTCATGGCTTGTCAACAGCATAAACTGAGATCTCTCTTTAGAGATACGGATCAATTTTTGGTTATATTCTGCAAGCATGGATTCGTGTTTTTTCAAACGTTCGCTCAAAGTAGAAACAAGATGCCAAAGTGTATAGGCTATAAAAAGGACACTGCCCATGTAAAATATAAGATAATCCCAATTTTGGTAGATAATTTCTTTTAGTTTGTAAGGCAACAAGGATTTTTGGGGGATAAGGGAAAGGAATTCCAAGATGGTAAAAGACTGTGTAAGAAAAATGGCTATTGTTGTAAATACAAAACTTTGCAGCCTTTTCAAAAAGATACAAACCAAAATAACGTGGAATAGAAAGGTACAGATAAAGGGATTTTCTATTCCCCCCAAGAGATAAGTACAGTAAGAAACGACCAGAAGATCTAACAAGATTTGTGTGTATAAATTCCAATAGGTACTATAGGTGTTTTGCTTTTCTACAAAATATCGGAAATGCAATATATAAATTAGGTTAAGAACCAGAAGCAATAAGCCAATCCATAAAAAAGAAGAGGAACAAAAGATAAATTTTGTGCTAAAATAGGATTGAAAGGATAAGCTAAAAACACAAAAAATCCATATAAAAGCAATGACCATCCATCGAAGTTGTATAAACCATTGGATGTTGTTTTTTAGCAACTCATATTGAAAAAATATAGAATCTTTCATAAGTATTTTTCAAGATAAAATTTACAGCTTGTTTATACTGGATCAAGCTGTAAAGTATAGGTTTTTTGGAATAAATTATAATGTATGGTTCTAGAGATAGACTGAATGAGAAAATAATGGTATTTTTTTTAAAAGCAAAAAGAATGCCATAATTTTTAGAACCTAATTATATCACATGCTAAAATCTCCGAATCCTATATTTTCTAGCCCATAAATGGATTTTTTTTATACTTTAGATAAAAGATATTTTAGGAGATGGAATCTCCAAAATATTGTATCATGTTACAATATGCTCCATGTTACATATTGTAACATGATGCAACTATTTCTATTTAGAATATCAGTATTATAATGTTAATATATTCTATTTTCAAGTGTAACATCTATAAATATTATATTTATTATAAAAAATATTTCCATAATAAAATGGCACTACATTTGCTGAACACATAGATGCTTTTGCAAAGGAAAATTATGCGCAAAAAACTTGAAGAATTACAAAATCGGATTGGCGAACTCGAGAAAGAGTTAGAATATACCAAAAATGCTTTAAGCAAAACGCAAATTGTTTGCTTTCCTTGTATTGCGAGAAAGCATAATATACAAGAAAGGCTTTTTACCATTTTAGATTGCTTGCCTGCCTGGATTATCTTATTAGAGCCAGGAGGAAGCATCCGTTTTGCCAACCAGCAGTTTCGCAAAAAATTTGGAAACAATTTGAAAAACCCTTGCTATCTGTTGATTAAAGAATGCAACCAGGCTTGCTCTCACTGCCCTGCAAGAGAAGTTGTAAAGCAAAAAGTACCTTTTGAAATCGAATTTCAAGCACCTGATAACAGAACATATCAGCTTTATGCTTATCCTTTTACAGACATAGATGGATCTAACCTTGTCCTAGAGCTAGGAATCGATATCACAGAAAAAAAATTGCTTGAATTAGAAAACATCCGCAACCACCAATTGGCAGCACTAGGAGAAGTCGCAGCAGGGATTGCTCATGAAATAAACAACCCAATCAATGGGATCATAAACTACGCCCAGATTCTACTAGATGAAGACAAAGGCTTAGGCATAGTAGAAAAAATCATCAAAGAAGGGAACAGGATTGCTTCTATAGTAAAAAATATGCTTTTTCTTGCTAAAGACACCAAGGGCGAAAAAAGAGAATTTTTTTTGTCCGACATTCTTTATGATACTTTAGAGCTTGTGCAATCTCAATTCCAAAAAGAGGGAATCGAAGTCAGAACAAACATCCATGATCGGCTTTCTAGCATTTGGGGAAACCAGCAACAAATACGACAGGTATTTCTGAATCTCCTTACCAATGCAAGAGACGCTTTAAATGAAAGGTTTGTTGGACTTCATCCAGAAAAATGGATTGAAATTGCGGCTCAGCCTTGCACGAACAATGGGCAACCTATGATAAAAGTCGTTTTTTATGACCAGGGAATCGGCGTTGCCGAAGATTGCCTGGAAAAAATTTGGATTCCCTTTTTCACTACAAAACCAGGTAGCAAAGGCACAGGTTTGGGTCTAAGCATTTGCTCTAATATTATGAAAGAACACAATGGTCAAATCCAATTTGAAAGCGTCTATAAAAAGTTTACAAAAGTATCTTTGTATTTTCCTGCCGATATAAAGGTTTAAACTATGAATCGCTCTATTTTGGTAATTGACGATGAAGAAAGCGTCCGTTTTACTTTTTGCTCTTTTTTAGAAAAAGCAGGATATCAAGTTTGGCAAGCAGAAAACTATCTTTCAGGACAAAAAGCTATTTCTTCCTATAAGCCTGATTTGATCTTTTTGGATATTCATCTCCAAGGCGAGCCTGCTCTTTCTTTAATACAACAGGCAAAAGAAGAAAATAGCCAATGCACCATAGTCTTGATTACAGGACGACCGCAGCTTGGCACTGCGCTAGAAGCACTTCGTCTTGGTGCTTTTGATTATCTATGCAAGCCTGTTATCAAAGATACCCTTTTGAGAGTTGCAAACAATATTTTTAAATACAAAGAGCTTGAAGCAGAAAAGCAAAAAATTTTCAAGCAAAAAGAAGAATACCGACAGCATCTGGAAGCAATATGGAGAAGCGTACAAGATGCCATCATCACGATAGATATGGATATGAATGTTATTGATGCTAATCCTGCTACAAAAAAAATATGCCAGAATATATATGATGAATCTCAAAAAGAAAAAAAAGATAAAAAAACTATACCTTGTTTGGAAACATGCTATCCTGTTATACAACAAACTTTAGAAACACAAAAAAGCTTTCATGACTACTGCATTCCTATTTGCTACGGGACACCAGAGGAAAAAATCATCAATGCGTCTGGTTCACCCTTGTTGGATGAAAATAAAAAGACCATTGGCTGTGTTTTGGTGATGCGCGATATTACGAAAATTTCGCGATTGGAAAAAACATTCCAGGAAATGGAAAAATTCTATAACATCGTTGGCAAAAGCAAAAGCATGCAAGAAATCTACGAAATCCTCAAAGAAGTAGCCAATAGCGATACAACCGTTCTCATCACAGGAGAAAGCGGAACAGGAAAAGAATTGATTGCCCGCGCCCTCCATTATACAGGTAACCGAAAAAACAAACCTTTTGTTGCCATCAACTGCGCAGCACTTAGCGAAACTTTGCTGGAAACCGAACTCTTTGGGCATGTCAAGGGTGCATTCACCAATGCTTTCTCTGATAAAAAGGGGAAATTTGAAATAGCAGACGGAGGATGTCTTTTCCTGGATGAAATAGGGGATATTTCTCCCATGCTTCAATCAAAATTGCTAAGAGTCTTACAAAACAAAGAGTTTGAAAGGGTAGGCGACACCAAAATGCTAAAAATGGATATAAAGGTTATCGCTGCAACCAACTGTGATTTAAAAAATAAAATCAAGAAGGGCACTTTCAGACTGGATCTCTACTATCGTCTCAATGTCTTGGAAATCAAACTTCCTCCTCTTCGGGAAAGAAGGGAAGATATTCCTTTGCTGACCGAGCATTTTTGCTCTCGGTTAAATGAAAAATTCAAAAAAAACATCCACGGCATTTCCCAGGAAACCCTGGAATTGTTTATGCGCTATCCCTGGCCTGGCAATATCCGCGAATTAGAAAATACCTTGGAGCAGGCGTTTATTTTATGTAGAGATAAAATAATTCAGCCAACGCATCTTAGCTATGAATTTCAGGAATATTTTGGCCAAAACAAAGCCCAGGAAAGCAAAACTGAAAAAAATAGAGTCCATACTTTGAGCTATGAAGAAGTAGCCAAAGCTTTAGCAAAGACAAAATGGAACAAAACAAAAGCTTCCCGTTTCCTCAAAATTAGCAGACAAACCTTGTATCGATATCTTGTCCGCTATAATTTTGAAGAGATCCCCCAAATCTCTGATGAAAAAAATGGCTAAAAAATGTCCACAAAAAGCACAAAAGGCAAGAAAAAGATTTAAAAAAAATTTCAACCATTTGTTTTCGTGCCTTTCGTGTTTTTCGCAGACACGTCTTCATCCTCTTCTCTTCGTGTTCTTCATAAGGCCATGCGTGTTAACTTTTCATATAATTCTTTACAATGAGACACACGGTATAGTATATATAGGAGTTACGCAAAGAGATTTTTATTTGGGGGAAAATTTTTGTAAAAATTTTCCCCCAAACCCCCTTTAAAAACTTTTATATTTTTATTTTC
>JABWCH010000203.1 GCA_013359215.1 Candidatus Brocadiia bacterium
TTGGAAAATAAAAATATAAAAGTTTTTAAAGGGGGTTTGTGGGAAAATTTTTACAAAAATTTTCCCCCAAATAAAAATCTCTTTGCGTAACTCCTATTATTTAATTTAACATTGTCAAATTATTATTGTACCTTAATAATATATCTTGCCAAAATATAGCTTTCAAAAACGTCTACTAACGAATCAATAAGTTTACAATTTGGTACAGCCTCAAGTAATCCAATGATACTTTTTCGACTAAATTTATTAATATGTTCATGAATCATTATTGGTTCATCAATAATTCTTTTTAAAAAAATATTTTCTATATCAATAGAAAGCTCAAGTGGAAACTCTAAATAAATCGAACCTCCCCGTTTCACTAAAGCAACCATTTCTTTAAAATATGCCAAAGGGTTGCCTACGTGTTCCAATACATGCATATTCATTAAAAAAGAATAATGATCTTTCTTTAAACTTTTTATTTTAACTATTTTTGTATTTTCTAAAACAGAATTAATCTTGACATTAGATATATCAAAAAGATCAATTGTTTCGTACTTGTCTTTAATAATCTGAGGAATAAACATGCCATCTGCACCACCCAAATCTAATACATACCCTTCTGTTAATAAAGATGAATTTCTCATTATTAATTCACTTGACTTAGAGTTTCTATAACTAATTTCTGTATCAGTCACCCCAACAATTTTAGCTATTTTCTTATATGATGGCTCAAAAGAAATTCTTTCTTTATTATAGCTCTCCATTCTATAATCATGATAAAGCTGACTTAATTCTTCAGCAGAGAACTCATACCTAGGCATTACGGAATTACAATCAATACAATACTGACAATCTGTTAAATAAGGATAATAATTGTTTTGAATTTTATCTTTATTTAAAAAAAACAACTTAGCGATGGGAATTAAATAACTTCCCCAATATGATTTAACCGCATTCTTAAAAACCATTTTTAAATAATATAAAAATTTATCCTTATTAAAAAAAAAAATGATTTATTCTTAAAAACCATTTTTGAATAATACAAAAATTTATCCTTCCGAACATTAACCCTAGCTTGAAAAAATTCAGCATATTTACCAATAGGCAATATTATCATATTTGATGAATTGCAAATTCTACAAATTGGCTTATCTTCACCTTTAAAATTCATTTTAAAAACTCCCTTATATTACACACTTAAACATACCAAAAAACTGTCCAGCCAAATGGATTCACTACATTCGTGCCTTTTGTGTTTTTCGTGGACTCTTCTCTGCGGGTAAATATATATTTTTTCCCTTAGGCTGACATGACTACCCATTTTTTTTGCTGTAAGTTGTAATACGATATAGTATTCCTCCCCAAAGAGGAAGCCAACTGCTGGCCCAGATTATAGCTACGGTTTCATGGCTACATCCATATAGATTTGCAATTTCGTCAAACAAGCCTGAGCAAAGGAGAATCGAAAGCATTCCCAAAATAGCGATTTTATGATTTTTTGCGTCCAGAATAAACCATAAAGCAGGAAATAAAAGGATGATATAATAATGACTCCACATCAAGGGGGCTAAGGCAACAGTAAAGACAGTACTCATGCTAATCAAAAGAGGAAGGTCAGTGGCTATTTCACGGAAAATAGAAAGCGAGATTTTTTTATATCCTGAGAACAAGGCGCAAACTGCTGACCCCAAAAGGGAAAAAAAGACCACTTTTGTTGATGTTGACAAAGAAAGGGAAGTGTAGCTATTCAGCAAAAGGGGTGATGAGTAGTTGGCGTATTGAATAGGTCTTATAAGGGTCTCTTTATCTCCTAAAAGGGCAAATTGTATCCATTCTTTCCAGATATTGCCATGGGAAAAATACCAGGATGTTGCCAAAAAAATCAAGGCAGCAAAAACACTGGCAAATAAGGAAGACAAGAAAAAAACTTTAAGTCCTTTTTGACAGATAAAGTAAACAAGAATGCTTGCTATGATTAAAGCCAGATTTATCTTAATGAAAAAAATCAAAGCAAGAAGCATGAATAAAGCCGCGCCTGATATAAGCTTAGAGCAGCTCTTTTCTAAAACTTTTTTTTCTAAAAGCATAAAGCTAATAGTCAAAAGAAAAAATTGCGAGCAATTGATATTTCCAGCAAGCAAATTGTGAGAAAAGGGTTTAAAAAATAAGAAAAAGAGGCAAAAAGTGCAGGCAGCAAAAAAATTTGGAGAATCTTGGGAGTATAGAGAAAAAAGAATAAACAGCGCAATGCCGAAGAAAATAATTTCTAGTATCTGAAACAAAAGAAATGCTAGAGAATAATCAGAAGGCAAAAAAGAAAAAATAGCATACAGGAGGGGAGATGCTGTAAATTCTGCATTCCTGCGATAGATTTGTACGCTTTGCAGGCTGGCATCATGGGAATCTTTAGCATATTGGGCCATCACCTTGGAATAATGGGGAGCGTTCTTTTGATAAGGGCTGTCGATTTGCTTATTGGTTTTTTTTAAAACAATATCCACAGCCCAGAAATGGTAGAAATCTACTCCAATAGCCCTTGCTATTGTACTAAAAAAAAAATTAAAGCTTGCTATTGCTAAAAAAAACAGAATTAGCTTTTGGATCGTTGCCATCTTGAGGCGTTTCTGGTGAGCATCGCCTTGTTCGTAAGGCTGAATATTTTCCTCTTGCTCCTTTTGGACAGGAAGTCCTATTTTCTGAGCAAGATGGGCGAATTCTTTGTCGGCTTCTTCTTTATCAAAGGTAAGAGCTTTGCATACTACTGTTTTTTCTTGCTCTTGTTTTTTATTCAATTGGGAGGATAGCCTTGCTGCCTCTCTGTCCGCTTCTTCTTTGTCAAAAATAATTGCTTTGCAAACTGTTGTTTTGTCTTGCTCTTCGCTATGAGTGTTGAGAAGAGAGATGTGTATTTTCTGGACTTTTTCTGCGGAAAGCAAGGACTCCTGTCTCAAAAATTCCCATAAAGAAATCTTTTTTTCTTGTTGCCTTGCTAAAATATTTTCTATTTCTATTCTATTCAAAAACTTCATCTCTAACGCTTTTTGAAGAAAAAGCAACTCATTCTTTTCCATAATTTCTCCGCCTACGGATTTTTTTTTTTGAAAATTTTATTGTTTTCATTAGAATAGCATTATAGCATAAAATTGCAATGTTCTATTCTTTTTTTTTATACTAGTTTGACGATGTCATATTTGGCATAAGAGCCTATCCAAAAAACAATTTTAGGCGAAAATTTTGAGGTGCTCGGAGAGCGAGGAGAAAGCGACAAAATTGCCGCAAGTGTAGTCCTAGCTACTCTCAGGACAATTTTGTCACTTTCGACGAAGCTATCCGAGATGCATCGAAATTTGCAGCCAAAAGGATTTTCGGATAGGCTCTAAGCAGTGAAAAGTATAGTAAATTTTTTTTTATAGAAAGAAAAAGGTATGGAAAAAATAGATTCTTATGATCCTGATTTGATGGTTTTTCGATCTGGTGGGGGATGCCTGATACTTTTTGGTTTGCCTTTTTTGCTCTCTGGTTGCCTGGTCATAGCTTTGCCTTTTCTACCGCAATCGCAGCAAGTGGATTGGTTTACATGTTTTTTTGGCTTACCTTTTTTTCTGGTTGGAGTTGCATTGGTTTTTGGGCGGTCAGGAATTTTGATCGACAAAAGGATGAATAGCGTAACAAGCTGGTGGGGATTGCTTTTCCCTCTACATAGCAAAGTGTTTGATCTGAAATCTTTTATAAAAGTCACAATAACCAAAGAAATCCGAAGGAGTAAAAATTCTACTTACACCGTATATCCTGTAAGGCTTGCAGGAGAAGAAAGTGTATCTTTTGGTGAAAATACACAATACGAAGCTTCGCGTAAAATCGCGGAAGAAATAGCCAAATTTATCTTTATTCCTTTATCGGACGCTTCAAGCGATGTGGAGATCATACGAGAGCCAGACAAGCTGGATGAATCTGTCAGAGACAAAATTTTACGGACAGGAGAAGCAAGAGAAATCCCTCCTACTCCAAAAAATTCTAAACTATTGTATGATAGAGAAGGCGAAGAAATCCGTCTGGAAATTCCGCCCATGGGCTGGCATCCCATATTCTATGTCCCCATTGTTTTTGGAATCATATTCTCTTGTATACTCTTTGGCGCATTTAGTCCTATGTTGTTTGAAAAAGATCTTTTTATTTTGATTCGGCTGATTCCTATTGCTGTAGTCTCAGTCCCTTTTATCATTATTTTTGGGGCGATCTATCGCTTTGCCAGCAAAAGAACCATCATCCATGTTTCTCCTAAAATATTACAGGTACAGGAAATTTGGGCTTTAGGAAAAAATACCAAACAAATACCAGTAAAAGAACTAGAAGAGCTAAGAATTCTTTCTGCCTTAGATAATGCTCAACTGAAAAAATCTTTGGATTCTCTTAATAAAGAAAATCGCCCTCAAAACATCCCAAGCAGCTTAGGCTTTTTTGGAAATGCTGCAATTTTAGCCCGATCAGATAGAGTTACAATCCAATTCGGCACAGGTCTTTCTAAAGAAGAAGTAGAATGGCTACATGCGGTGATTGAAAACACCATTGCCATGTAAGGGAAATTCATGTTAGATAAATATTCTGATTTATACTGTCGCTTAGCTACACTATGCGAGTCTGGAACTACGCTTTCTCATTCATTAAGCATTTTGGCAGAAACAGAGTCCTCTAAAATTTCCAGAGGACTTTTTAAGGCAAGCGAAGTGATTGATCGAGGTGGAAGCCTACAAGAGGCATTAGAAGAAGCAAAAATTTTTGAACCTTATGAAATCAAAATGATGGTAGGAGCAGACCGATCTGGACATCTTCCTGAGATTTTAAAGCGGCTTTCAGAAGAAAGAGAAAAAAAAGCAAAAAGAATCCAGGAACTCTATATGAGATTAGCCTACCCTATATTGCTTATCCATCTTGCAATCTTAGGCCCATCTTTGTATATTTTGGTTCAAGATGGCCCCCAAGCATATTGGAGAGCAGTTCTTCCCATTTTAGGCAGCCTATATTTTTTTGCTTTTTTGCCTTTTGCCATTTTGCGGCTTTCCAAAGAATTTCCTGTCCTGGCTTTTACACTCGATTATACGCTACTAAGGATTCCTTTTGTTGGAAAGTGCATCCTAAAATACCAGCTTGCTCATAGCTTTACCATTTTCCAAGGATTATACCACAGTGGAGTTTCTATTGTAGAAACCTTAGAGCATGTAAGGGATGTCACCAAAAATAGTGTTCTTCGTGCTTGCTTCCAAAGAATTTACAATTCTCTTCTTCAAAGACAAAGCTTGTCTCAAGCAGTAAAATATGAACGACTCTTGCCAAACTATGTCCGAAACATGATATCTACAGGAGAAACGTCAGGACATCTGGAGGAAAGCCTTCTGAAAGCAAGAGATTTATTAGACCATGAGGCAGAGATTTCTACCAAAATATTTATTTCCACATCTGTAACAGTATTTTTTTTAGGGGCTGCTGTTTTTATAGCTTATAAAATCATCAGTTTTTACAGTGGATATTTTAACCAGATTAAAAATATTATGGGAAACGGATAGTGGATCATTATAAATTCACATTAAATACGTGATTTTTCTATAAAATTTTAAAGAGGTATATGATATGGCATTTGAAGGTAGTTTAGACAGTGTATCTTTTGCGGATATTTTAAATACTCTATGCCGAGTCAATAAAGAAGGTGTTTTGGTTGTTTCCGACGACAAGAAGAAAAAAGCAATCTATTTTCGCGACAATGGTGTTACTTTGATTGGAGGAAACCAGAGAGCGAAAATAGGGGAAATGCTGGTAAAGGCTGGTAAAATAGCACCTAAAGATTTAGAGACGACTCTCTCCGAACATAAAGGGACAATATTAGGCGAAACCTTTATTGACAGGGGCCTTGTTACACAAGATGAAGTAGAAGAAGTCATTGCTACCCAGATAGAAGAAGAGATTTGCGATATTTTCTTCTGGGAAGGTGCTCATTTTTCCTTTCAGGAAGGGCCGCCCAAAAAAGACCTGTCCTCAGAACAGCAGGTAACTTTGACATTCGATGTTCAAAGTGTGCTTTTCAAGATTGCAGGCCAGATCGGCGATTGGGAAGAAATCCGCAGGCAAATCCCTTCTTTTAATATGATTTTTATCCCTTTAAAAGAATATGCTACCTTAGATTTCGTTGGAACAAAATTACAAAAAGAAAACTGCGAAACCATCTTGAAGCATCTGAATGGCATCAATGATGTGAGCGATATTATCCGATTAAGCCAGCTTTCTGTATTGAATGTATGTAAAATCATTTCTACCCTTTTGCAAATCAATGCTGTTCGGCCTGCCAATTTTGAAGAACTGCAAAAAGCAGCTATGGAATGCCAGAAAAAGGCACAAATACAGAAACAAATACGATTTCTGGAGCAATCTTTAGAGCTTAGGCCAAACAATGAGCAGGTAATGCTCAGCATTGCACAAGCCTATGAAAGCATAGGCGGTGGCAAAAAGGCTGGAGAATACTATTGCAAATTGGGCGATAGGGTTTTCATGTCTGATCCTAAAGCTGCTTCAAAATACTTTGAAAGAGCTATAGCCCACATAGCTAAAGCGTTTGTGCCAAGAGAAAAACTTCTTGCCTTATCCGAGCATTTAGACGATGAAGAAAAGGAAATCTATCATGCAAAAATGCTTGCCAGGCTTTATAAAGATGAGCAAGTATATGATAAAGGCGTGGAGTTATGCACTCGCTATATCGACAAATACCCTTCTGAACTCGATTTCCGCTATGCTCTGATTGACCTATATTCCAGCAGCAAAAAGATCGAACAGGTAATTGAGGAATCCCAGACTTTAGCCAATATTTACGAGCAAAGCAACAGAATCAGACCTTATCTGGAAACTTTGGAAAAAATTCTGGAATACACTCCTGATGATATAGAAATCAAAAAGCTTACCATAAAGCTGCACCGTAAAATCAAGATGGAAAAATACCGAACATGGATTATTTCTGGAACAGCGACAGGGATTTTTCTGTTTTTATTCATGATGTACTATTTGTATTATGAATTTTCAGCTAGGAATCTCTACTATAATGCGAAGAATTTCGAAAGCAGCAGCCATCAGGAAGCTCAGCGTATCTATGAAATTTTATTGGAACAATATGCCTGGAGCAGTATTGTAGAAAATGCCAGAGAAGATCTGCAAAAATTAAAAGAACAGATTGAAAAAAATGAAAAAGTCGTTGTAGACATTACCAAAGATTTTGAAAGGTTTGTTTTTCAAAAATTCGAGCAGGTCAAAGTTCTGGCTCAGATAGGCCGATTCCAGGAATCACGACAGCGTTTGGATCAGTTAAAGAGAGAGTACCCTGATAAAAACTGGCAAAAGCTGGCTGAAAAAACTGACCAATACATCAAAGAAGAAGAGCAAAAGCAAGAGCTGAAGAAGACAAATACCCTAAAAAAAGAAGCAAAACTGGCATTCGAAAGAGAAGAATACGATAAAGCACTGGAATTGTATAAAAAATTGCTAGAAAGAATGCCTAAAAATACAAAAGATAAAGAAGAATTGAAATACATTGAATCTTTACACCAGGAAATTGCCTCTATATACCAGACTAAACTTAGCAAACTAGTGTCGGAAAGCAACCAGAAATTCCAGGAAGGGAATACAAAAGAAAAAGAAGGCAATTTCAAAGAAGCCGTGTTTTTTTATACAGAAACAGAAAATGTAGTAAACCAGGCATTCTTGATTCCACAGCTTAGCGTAGAGCAAGAAAGGGAACTAAGCCATACAAAAAACCTGGCATCCCAAGGCAAAAATAGAATAGAAGAATGGCGAATCAGTGCCAGTACAAAGCTAAAAGAAGCCCAGTTGCTCGAATCCCAAGGCAAAATCGAGCAGTCTTACCAAATGATCCAAGAGCTGATCCAAGACCCACAACTTAGCAAAACAGAATCAGCACAAAAAGCTCTTTTGCCTATACAAATCGTGACTGAGCCATCAGGTGCAGTCCTCAAGGATACGATCCAGCAGACACCATTAGTAGTTCATATTAAACCAGACGAGAAAAAAACAGTACAACTGCATTATCCTGGTTTTATGACAGTGGGCATGGTATTGACAAGAAAAAGCCCTCCGATTTTAGAATTCACCCTTAAAAGAGCCGTTCTATGGCAATACGATACCCTTGGCCCTATCTGGGGAAAAGTAGGCCATTATCGCAACACAGCAGTCGTAACCAGCAGGTCAGGAAAGGTAACTGCGATCAATGAAAAAAATGGCAAAATCCTTTGGGAAGCTAGAACCCGAAAAGGGATTGGTGACATAGAAGCAGGTGTCTCTATCCTGGGTAACTGCGTTTATTTTGGCAGCAACGACAGCTATGTTTACTCTATGGAGCTGGACACAGGAAAAAAAATATGGGAATTCAAAACCGAAAGCTTTATTAAATCTGTTCCTGCCGTAGAGCAAGAAAGCGTCATTGTTGGGGCTATGGATGGTTCGATTTATTCATTACATAGACAGCAGGGAACAACAAACTGGACTTACAAGGGCGCAAATACCCTTAAATTCAAGAACGACCCTATTCTTTGGGGCGATTTGTCTGTTTTCATTAGCATTAGTGGCGAGATTCTTGCCTTGAACCTTTCCAGTGGGGCTGAATCCTGGAGGCTTAAGCTGGATAACACCATCACTTCAGAAACCGCAGTAGGAAGCAAAAATATTTTCTTGGGTATTTCCCCCCAACACCTTTGTTCTATTGATATGGACCAAAGGCGGCTGGACTGGAAGGTTGCCCTTAAAGGCATGATTACCAAAATTCATGTATCAGGAACGAGCCTCTATGTCGTTACCAGTACAGGATATATCTATAGTATTGCCCGCAAAGATGGCGGTATTATCTGGTGGAAAAAAATGCCAAGAGGAATCTACAGTGAGCCTTTGGAGTTGAACGGCTTTCTCTACGTTGGCTGTATGGATAGCTATCTTTATATTCTGGATGCTAAAAATGGCGAAAATTTTTGGAAAGGCATGTATGGCAGACGGGGAATACGAAGCGATATTGTTGCCAGCCCTAACGCTATTTATCTAGGAACAGAAGATGGTATTTTATATGCACTAGAAAGATAAAAAAAAGGTAAGCCCGTAAATGGAAATCCCTGCTTTTGAAGAAAAGTTTATAGAGATTATCTTTGAAAAAGAGCATAGCATTGCATTGCAAAAGTATTCTCTTTGGCTGAATAATAATAAGTTAGATAAAATCCATGGAGGAGTTTATCGCCTTATCCCTATGCTGCACAAAAGGTTGTCAGAGACGAAACAACATTATGAAAATATGGATCAAACCAAAAGTATCTATTGCCTTTCTTTGCATAGAAACTATTTTATGATACATAGGGCTAAAAGTCTTTTTGCTGAGCTACAAAGAAACGCAATTCCTTTTTTGCTGCTCAAGGGCATATCGCTAGTCTCGTCTTACTATGATGACATAGCAACCAGGCCCATGAGTGACATTGATTTTCTAGTGCATGATGTTGATTTGCGCAGAACTATAGATGTTATGGCAAGCTGCGGATGGAAATGCGATCATCTACCATCAGAATACCAGATGAACCATCTGGAATATTGCCATGCGCTTCATTTCCATGCCAGGGATGGCATGGAAATGGATCTGCACTGGTATGTTATCCCTCAATGCTGTTGGAAAAATACGGATGAAAACTATTGGAAAACAGCAGAACCTATATGCTTGCTAGGCGATACGTATTTATCGCCTTCGCCTGCCATGCAACTGCTCCA
>JABWCH010000204.1 GCA_013359215.1 Candidatus Brocadiia bacterium
CCTAAATCCTGGAAGGAACGATTTTGACTTTACTTTTGTCTTTGAGGTTAGCCTGGCCCACGATGATGATTTGATCTCCTGCCTGGATGCCTTCGAGGCTTTCCATAATCGTAGCGGTTTGATAGCCGCCTATAACTTTTGTTTTATGAGCCTGAGCATCTTTGACCAAAAAGACATATTGGTTTTCATTTTCGTATACAATGGCTTTTTTGGGGATTAAAATTGTGTTTATGTGGGTATCCAGGACAATATGAACATTGACAAACATCCCTGATTTTAGCTTGTTTTGGGGGTTTTGGACTCCCACGACAACGCGGAATGTGCCGCTTGCAGAATCTACAACAGGGCTGATTCTTTTGACCCAGGCATCCAGTTTCTCTTTTTTGAGATAATCGGATTCTATGAATGCTTTTTGGTTTTTATAGATATTCTGAATTTGCCTTTCTGGAACATGGATGATTGCAATCATTTCGTTTGTGTTAATGATGGTAAGCAGCTTGTCCGCAGTGCTTACAAGGTCACCATGTCTGCGAAAGCGTTCGCCTATAAAGCCAGAGATAGGTGCTGGAATTTTGGTGTGGGAGAGCGTTAGTTGTGCTTGCTGCCATTCTACTTTGGCCCTTTGTTCCATAAATTTAGCTTCTTCATAGTCTTCCAGACTCTTAAGATTTTTTTGATACATGGCCTTACATCTGTCGCAAGCGTTTTTGCTTTGTTCATAGACGATTTGGGAACGCTTTTCTGCGAGTTCATGCTCCTGGGCATCAAGCTCTAGGAGAATGTTTCCCTTTTCAATATAATCACCTTCCTCCACATGGATTTTTTTGATCCAGCCCTGAACTCGAGGATAGACATCTGTCATTTGCTCTGTTTCCAGATTCGCACTCAATAGTAAATACGAAGAGATCTCTCCTGCTTGTATAATCGATGTTTCCACAGGAACACACTCTTCTTCTTTGGTTTCTTTTTTATTGGCTACAGGGTTCTGTTTGTTGGTATTTTCTTCTGCTTTTTTAAAATTGCATCCTAAGCAAAAGAAAACCAGGAAAAAAAGGAAAAAAACATATTTTCGGTTCATGATGATGCTATTTTGCTAGTCTTACCCCAACCCAAGGGAAAGGGGCATTTTCCAATGCAGATCGCTTGCTTGCTCTGCAACTTTCTGCAAAGTTAAACCAGCTACCTCCTTTAGCTACGTAAAGATTGCTTTTTTTGTGATTTACGGGATTTCTGTCAGCACTGTTTTTGTAAAAATCTTTATCATAAGCGTCCGCACACCACTCCCATACATTTCCTGCCATATCCATAGCATTGTAAGGAGACGCGCCTTTTGCAAAAGAACCAATGGGTGCGCTATGGACATACTCGTCTTCTCCTCTTTTGTCCCATTGGTCGTGAGCAACATAATTGCAATAGAATGTGTCCTGGTTAGGAAGCGCGTTTCCCCAG
The DNA here is from genome assembly GCA_013359215.1 of Candidatus Brocadiia bacterium. Lineage (GTDB taxonomy): Bacteria > Planctomycetota > Uabimicrobiia > Uabimicrobiales > JABWCH01 > JABWCH01. The sequence continues at coordinate 1,450 of JABWCH010000204.1, forward strand.
GGATATGTTCTTTTGGGGTAAGGGTTGAGCTTCATCATGACAGGATGTTGTAAAACGCTCCAGTCTGGGATATTGATGCCGCCTTTGGCTGCTTTTTCCCACTCTGCTTCTGTAGGCAGCCTTTTGCCTGCCCATTGAGAATAAGAGTTAGCTTGTGACCAGCTAATATTAACAACTGGTTCTTTTTCTCGCATTTTAACTTCAGAATCTTTATTCTCAGGTATTTTTTCACCAGTTATTTTACAATAGTGTAAATATTGCCCCCAGGTTAATTCATATTTATCTATATAAAAACCTGAAAGATAGATTTCTCGTGCTGGTTTTTCATCGTCTTTGCCTCTCATGTCTCCGCGCCAGAAAGATCCTTCTGGGATATAAACCATGACACTTTGGTCTTGCTTCCAAAGATATTCTTTGCTGTCTTGCTGAAATTCCATACCATGAGGCAAGGTTTCGCCAAACCAGCCTTCCTTGGTGATTCTTACATTTGCCTGGTTTTGTATCCAGGTGGAATTATCGCGGACAAAAAGAATATAGTTCCCTTGTACGTCTCCTGCTGTATACGCTCCTTGTTCATCAAAGCTTCCGCCAGAAAGTATCCAGTCTACCAAAAAAGGAATTTCTTCTTTATTTTCATTATAGCCCTTAATATCAAAGAAAATCTTTTGCCCAGGAACAAGCCATGCTTCTTTGGGTGAAATTTCAACGCTTTTGATAATATCAGGGATCAAAAAATAGGTAAGTTTTTTAGAAAGAACAAAATTTTTGCTTCTGGCAAAAGCCTTGAGAAAAAAGATATTCTCCCCGATCTGCAAATTTTGCTTTATGGAAAAAGCATGCAAACCAGAAGAAACTTTCTCAAACGATATGGGGGTAGCATTGCAAAATAAGGAATCCAGCTCTTCTCCCTGGATTTTGCCTTGTATTTCCAAAGCAGGCTTTAAGAGCCTTGAGCCTTCCAGTGGAGTAATTTCTACAAACTGGAGTACGTTTGCGGGGGACTCTTTTGTATACGGAATCTTGCTAACAACAGGAAGAGAAATTTTTGGTTCTTTTGCAATTTTTTCTTCTTTAGGGATTTCTTTTTCTTTTTTCGTGATTGCTATAAAAGATAAAATCAAAAGAAAAAAGATAATGCCTGACAGATAGAAATATCGGTATGGATAAAACCAGGAATTTCTTTTTACAGGGGCTATTTTCCTGGAGGAAGTTTTTTTCTGAGATCCGCGATCTTTGAGGCGGTTTTCGCAATCTTCGATAGCCATGAGCAGTTGGGCGGCATTCGAAAACCGTGAGGATACTTTTTTGCTCATGAGCTTTTGGATAAGGGCCTCTATTTCTGGGATAACATCAGGAACATATTCCCGAATGCCAGGCACGGGGGCAGAAATATGTTGTTGTATTACCTGGACTGGCATTTTTCCTGGGTAGGGGAGCTTTCCTGTTATGGTCTGAAACAGAGTAACGCCTAAGGAATAAAAATCCGTGCGGTGGTCTACTTTCTGGCTGCCCATGGCTTGTTCAGGGGATAGATAAAAAATAGTTCCAATGATCTGGCCTGCCTGGGAAATATTGGAAACAGCATTCACTGCCTTAGCCAGGCCAAAATCAGTAAGCTTGACATTCCCATCTCCTTGTATCATGATGTTAGCAGGCTTAATGTCGCGATGTATAATTTTTTTCTTGTGTGCGGCATCCAGTGCCAGGGTGATTTCACGGGCGATTTTTAAGGTTTGTTTTGTTGAAAGCGGCCCATTTTGCAAAAGAATATCCAAAAGGCTCTGTCCTTCCAGAAACTCCATCACAAGATAGGAAAAATCTTTATGCTCTCCAATCTCATACACTTTGACAATGTTGGGATGGTCCAGGGAGCAAGTGCATTCCGCTTCTCTCTGGAATCGTTTTTTGTGTCTTAGCTCTTTTTCTGTCTCTAAGCCTGAAAGATGGAGAATTTTAATGGCAACTTTTTCTTGAGAAGCAGTGTTGTATGCCAGATACACTTCCCCCATAGCTCCTTCGCCGATCCATTTGTCCAGGCGATAGTTCCCTAAAATTTTTCCAACCCAGGATTCCCTTTTGGGCATTACTTCTCTCCTACATAACTTTTATTATCTCGATAGCCTAAACGCGAAAATTGTTGAGGTTGAGGTCATGCGTGTTAACTTTTCGATGCAACTCTTTACCCTGAAAGGGTTTATTTTGTTCCTGTAAACAAAAGAATAAGAAGAAGAATGCAAAGTATAAAGATAACGGCCTGGTAAAAATACTCTCTGTATCGAAAGGCTACAATTTTTGATTCCATTTTGTAAAAATCAGGAAGAAGAATGGCAGAAAGTTCTTCTGCTCTTGCAATGGTTGATTTTCCTGCGTCGATTCTTGCTACTTTCGGCTGGCTGCCTTGCTTTACCAAAAGCATATCCCGCTTGAGATCTTCATAATTCTGATAGCGGTCTTGTGGGGATTTTGCCATCATTTTTTCAATAATAGTGCATACACCATCAGGCAGAGAAGGATTTAAGGTTTTGGGAGAAGGGATAGCTGCCTTGATATGCTGCTTGATTACCATAGATTCAGACCCATCATAAGGGACGCTTGCGGTAAGCATTCTGTATAGCGTAGAGCCTAGAGAATATATATCACTTCTATAGTCCAGCGTCTCTTTTCCCATAGCCTGCTCAGGAGACATATAGTCTGGAGTTCCAAGCACAAAGTCGTCTGTGCTGAATTTTTCATTCATTTCTGCTTTGACAAATCCGAAATCCCCTAGTTTGGCGACATCTTGCATATTGATGATTATGTTGCTAGGCTTAATGTCTCTATGCACTAAATTTTTAGACCATATATAGTCTAGTGCATCCAGTGTCTGCAAGGCAATATCTAATGCCTTATCTAAGGGAAGTGGCTCATCTCGTTCTATCATTTCATCTACGGTTTTGCCTTTAACATATTCCATAGAGAAGTAGTAGCGGCCTTGATCATAGCCTATATCAAAAACCTGGATTAAGTTAGGATGAGAAAGCTTTCCTGCAACACGGGCTTCGAGTAAAAACCGCTTGCGGAATTCCATATCTTTCATCCATTTGGAATATAATACCTTTAAAGCAACATAGCGTTTCATAGAAAGTTGCTTCGCAAGATACACAACTCCTAAGCCCCCTTCGCCTAAAATAGACTTGACTTCATATCCTCCAAAGAGCAGGCGTTTGCTTTCTTTATCCTGTAAAAGGATTTGTATGTCTTCTTCTTCCATCCATTGCTTTGCCAGAACAATTTCCCAAATTTTTTTTTGGAAAAAAGGACCTTCTTCTTGTTGTAAATTCTTGCAGAGTTGTGCTTTTTCTGCTGTCAAAAAGCCTTGTCTTATTGCAAGATGGATAAAATTTTTTTCTTCTTCCATTTCCTTTACCTTATGCAGCTTTGCTTTTGGTGGTATTGAAAGGCCAAAGGCAATTTTAAAAGAATATCGGAAGCTATCATGCCAATCTCTCCTATTTCTTTAGCGCAAAGATCGCCAGCATAGCCATGCGCCCAAACGCCAAGCTGGCTTGCTTCAAAAGGAGAAAACTTCTGCCCTAGCAGGGCGGCTATGACACCTGTTAAAACATCGCCGCTGCCTGCTGTTGCCATGCCAGGATTCCCCGTTGTGTTGGTAAAAAATCTTTCGCCGTCTGTCACAAGCGTTGGAGCGAATTTGAGAACAAGGGTGCATTGGTACTTGCTGGCAAATTCTCCTGCTATGTCCATTTTGTTTTCTGCTATGGCGGAAATGCTTAACTTTGTAAGTCTGGAAAATTCTTTTGGATGGGGCGTTAGAATCGTGGGGAATTTACGCTGTGTCAAAATTTCTATATTTTGGGCTAAAGCGTTTAGACCATCTGCGTCTAAAACAACAGGAAGCTGCAAATGGCGAAGGATCTCTTGCACCATTTTTTTTGTATCAGCATTTTGAGATAACCCTGGCCCAAGAACTACCACATCCATCTTTTCTGCTATATCTAAAATTTCTTTTACACCTGATGAACTGAAGCTTTGCTCTTGTGTTTCAGGAAAAGGATAGGACATAACGCAAGCCAATTGAGCCCCCACAATCGGCAACAGGGAACAAGGAACACCAAGCGTAACCAGACCTGCCCCTGATCTTAAGCAAGCATTAGAAGCAAGACAAGCTGCACCTGTCATCCCTCTTGATCCAGCCAAAACCAAAATCCTGCCATAGTCGCCCTTATGGGAAAAGGGGTTACGGAATGGCATGGGCGGAAGAGAAAGTATTTCTCTCATACACTATCTGCTATGGATTTTAATTTTTGAACCATGCTGCCAGGGTCTTTTGATTTAAAGATGGTAGAGCCTGCTACCAAAATGTTTACCCCAGACTGTATTGCTTTTTCTGCTGTTTCTAAATTGATTCCGCCGTCTATGCTTATATTTTCAGGACAATTTCTGTAAGAACGCAGTTTTTTTACTTTATCCAGCGCATCAGGCAAAAATTTCTGTCCGCCAAAGCCTGGCTCAACAGACATCACCAAAACCAAATCCAGATCTCCAAGCAAATCCTGTATAGTTTCCACAGGGGTTGCTGGCTTTATTGAAATGCCTGCTTTTTTGCCCATAGCATGAATTCTATGGATCAATTCTTTTGGATGGGCTATGGTTTCAATATGAAATGTAATCCAATCGCTGCCAGCCCTGACAAAGTCTTGCAAATATTTTGCAGGGTCAGAAATCATAAGATGCACATCCAGGGGAATCGTGCTTGCCTCTCGTATTGCTTCAACAACACAAGGCCCAAAAGTAATATTAGGAACAAAGTGTCCATCCATAACATCCAGGTGAAGGATATCAGCACCTGCTTCTATCACTTTACGAATGTCTTCTCCCAATTTCGCAAAGTTTGCAGAAAGAAGAGACGGAGCAATTTGAATTTTGCGCATACACTACCTGTGCTTTCATGAAAGAGAATTTTTCTCTTAAAAAGACAAAGCGACCTGAAATGGGTCGCTTTGCAATATCTCATTTTTATCCTTTTCAGAATAATTCAATAGCCATAACGCTGTCAACTTAACAAGGCTAAACTGAAATAGCCGCTCCGTAGTTGATAGCTATGGTATAATTATGGTCTGCCAGGGCCTTCTGAAGCATCTCTGTTGCAATTGTTAGAAGGATGGGCATGATCCAAAGAGCGGGCGTTTGGTACAAGGGTAAAATAGATGACCAAAGAATCAGCATCTTTGTCTATGTTTGCACCTGATTTGTGTTCCAAAAGCATGCACCATACTCCGAATGTATGATAGGCCCAATCTTCAAAAGATCCAGAAGCAGGATAGATGACATCAGCGTGTGTACCAATGCGATAGCCATTGGCTTTTACAGATTGCTGAGCCATAGAAACGAATTGGTTATGGTCTTTTGTCTTGGTGTTTTGAGTATACATTCCCCAGGGGAAAGTAAAAGTTCCAATATAGCCGTGAGCAGTGACTGCGCCAACGATATTGAACTTCTCGACAAAATAGGCCAGGTTTTTGATGCTGGCAAGCTGGAAATGAGTATTCTGAGCGCAAGGATCAGGATAGTCCCTGTTGGGATCTAAATATTTGCCAGCTTTGTTTTTTTCTGTTCTGCTATTGGCATTGTAGCCAGTGATGTTCAAAACAGGAATCACATAGAATACAGAACGGGATAAAGCTGCGTATTCAGCAGAATTTTTATCCTGCATTTTCTTTACGACTTTTTCTACGAAAACAGGGCATACGTCTGCGCTTAGTTTTTCATTACCATGATGGCATCCAACCAGCAATTGGGGAATTCTGGCAGCTTCTGCACTGCACTGTGTATTCTCTACCCTCATTCCATAGATTGTATTGCCTTGGTCGTTCTTGCCAATGTCTATAATCTGGACATAGCCTGGATAGGTGTTAGCCAGTTTGTTCATTTTGGCTATCATATCATCATAAGCTGCTGCCCACAATAGGGATGTACTAAAAACACATAATACTAAAACTATTAACGTTGTCTTCATGACAAAAAAACTCCTTAATCAAAACCGACCGCCCCAAAAATTTTCATAAAAATTCACAATATAAAGTCAAATTTTTTTTATTTTACTACAAAAAACAGATTTTACAATAAAAATTTCTTGATGGCAATATCCTTATTTTGCAGACATCATGCCTTTCATTCCAAAAACAATCATTTCAATTGCCATAGCAGTCAGGAATAGACCTAATATTTTGGATACAATGTCAATCAGGCGAACGTTGATTTTGGCAATGCTAAAAGAAAAGATGACAAAAATAACACCAACAAAGAAAAAAGCAATAGAGATATTGCATATCAGGGGCAATACACTCATATCATAAGCTTTGATTGTAATAAATGATATTGTTGCTGGGCCAGTGAGAAGAGGTGTTGCTAAAATGGCAACAAGGCTATCCAGACTTCCAGGGCTTAATTCGCTTTTTTCCTTATGCGTTCGGATGGTATCCAAAGCCAGCAAGAAAAGAATGACTCCGCCAGCAATGCGGAAAGAATTGAGCGTAATCCCAAAAATGCTGAAAAGGTATGGCCCAACTAAGGCTATGGCAACAGCAATCGAAAAAGCGGTTACAATAGCACTCAAAGAAAGCTTTCTGACATCGATTCCCTTACCATGTGCTGCTACCAAAAAAGGTAAAGAAGATAAAGGATTGATGAGAACAAACAACTGCAAAATCAAAGCACTATCGATCATTCCATTTCCTTTACAAAAATTATATAGTAGGCGTTGTGCAAAGAGATTTTTCTTTGGGGGAAAATTTTTGTAACAATTTTCCCCCAAACCCCCTTTAAAAACTTTTATATTTAGAATTGACGGCTGCCCTTGGAAATACCGCGGACAAACATTTTAAGCTCATCGGGGTTGTCTGCGCCAGCAAGAGCATCATCTAAAGTAATCAATTCTTTTTCAAAGAGCATTTTTAAAGATTGGTTGAAGGTCATTGTTCCATAGTAATCAAAACCTTCTGATAAAGCCTTGCTAAGCTCCAGAGTTCGCCCCTCTGCTAGAATTTCCTTTACGGTGGGAGTGCCTAGGAGCAATTCTACAGCAGGGACTCGTCCTTTGTTTGCTTTCCTCTTAATCAATCTTATAGAAATGACTCCTTCCAGAACCATAGCAAGCTGCTGCCTGAGCATAGTGTGCTGGTGTGGTGGGAAAAACATAACAATGCGCTCCACTGTCTGGATGGCATTCAAAGTATGCAAAGTAGAAAAAACAAGATGCCCTGTTTCCGCAGCAGAAATAGCAGCCTCAACGGTTTCAGCATCTCTCATTTCCCCAATCAATATGACATCAGGGCTTTGCCTCATGGCATTCTTCAACGCAAGGGCAAAAGTCTCTGTATCAATTCCCACTTCTCTCTGGCTAAAAATACAGTTTTTTTCTCTAAAGATATACTCAATAGGATCTTCTATGGTAACAATATGTTTATTGTGATGCTCATTGATATATTGCAGCATAGAAGCCAGGGTCGTAGATTTACCGCTTCCTGCTATACCTGTAGCGAGGGCAAGACCACGCGAAAGGTTTGCCAGCTTTTCCAAACCCTTTACAGGAAGATTGAGTTCCTGAAAGCTAGGGATTTTGCTTTGAACATGTCGGAAAACCATAGCATGCTGGCTCATATAACGGAATACATTGGCGCGGAATCTACCAATATTAGGCAATTCCACAGCAAAATCAGCCTCGCCAAATTCTTCGAAATTATGCTTAGAGGTTTCATCTAAAAGGGTATCAAAAGCACTCCACATATTTTCTGCTGAAAGAGGCAGATCAGCAATAAATCGTATCTTTCCATCCAGACGCATGGCAGGACGGCTATTGGTCTTCAAAAAAAGATCGGATGCCCCTTGGGCGACCATGTATTCAAAAAATCTAGTAATGTCCATTTTTACCTCGTTAATAAAGATTACAGTTTGGTCAGGAATCTTTCCTATTTTCAAAAAATCAATTACAGAGAGGCAGAGAATGCGGTAGAGGAAAACTTTTTTATCCGACATTGCAAAATATTGTATTTATTCTATAGGAGTTACGCAGGTATTCTTAACATATTGAAATACAATATATATCTATCTTGCAAACGAGTAAAATCTTGACTCTATTTAGTTTTGAAAGCTCTTTTCATGATAAAAAGGATCTATTTTTTGATCTTAGAAGAAAAACAAGGTTTGTGTTAATTTTTAGCATAATCTATTGGAAAATAAATATATAAAAGTTTTTAAAGGGGGTTTGGGGGAAAATTTTTACAAAAATTTTCCCCCAAATAAAAATTACAAAAATTTTCCCCCAAATAAAAATCTCTTTGCGTAACTCCTATAAAAAATGTAAAAATTTTTCTCTGCGACCTCTGCTCCTTTGCGGTAAATTTTTTTCTTTTTGATTACGATTTATCCATGTTAGGCATGATTGGAAAGACAATTCTTCTGAAACACCCGCAATAGTAGTGCCTCATTTAGCAGCATCTTTTTCCACACATCGGATTGTCTCCAATTTTCTCGATTGCATCCCTCTTGGGTTGGACAGCATATAAAATATACAGAAGAAGGAAAATATCGCTTTACAATCCATAGAATACGTTTCATATGCCACTCTGATGAAACCAGAATTACCTTAGATATCTTGTTTAGTTTAGCTTCTTGAAGAACCTCCAGGGAAAATTTTACATTTTCCACGGTGTTTGTAGAGCGATCTTCTATGAAGATACTGGACTGAGGAATGCCATATCCAAGTGCTATTTTTTGCATTTGTATAGACTCAGGAGGTTTTTCTTCTATGCTCCTGCCTCCTGCCAAAAGCAGCTTGCAAACAAAGCCATCTTTATATAGCTCAATAGCCCTTTTTATCCTTTGCTCCCCTTCTGTCTCATCTGATGAGCCAAACACAATAGCGATATCAGCAAAACTTGGATTTTCCCTTATAAAAAGGGATTCTATGCATTTTTCATCGTAAATCATTCTTTTCCCCTGATGGCTTTTTTCCATTTGGTAAACCCCATGATGATACGATCATATCTTCTATGGTTATTTTGCTCGATAGTTATAGCATATTTTCCATGCGATGGGAAAAAGAAACCTACCAAAAATTCTTCGTAGTTGTACCATCCATAAACATGATGCCATACAACTTCATCAGAAGGATGGATCAGAGAAAGAATCCCATTGACCGATTGAAATAAATCCGTATATCCCACAAGAATATGATCCTCGCATACCGCCATAGGAGCATAGTCGGGAACAGGGTATCCCGTTATTGCAGGAAGAGCGATCTCTTTGAGATAGCAAAACCTGCCTTGTTCGGTAGAAAATTTCCAGACAAAAGGATAATAAGGATTATAGTTAGAAGCTTTATAGCCCGAAATATACAGATAAGAATCTTTTTTCAAGACATTTGTAGGCACACATTCTGATTGGAAATGCAATGTATGCTGGTTCACAAGCCCGTTATCGTTCCAATAGAAAAGATGGATACCCTCTCTGCTATGCCCAATAGAATAAGCACCCGCTTTCTCATCTGCGCAAAACATCGTTCCAAAGCAGGAATCTTTGCCCCATGTTTGATAGAATAGCTCTTTCCCAAAAGAATCCAGGCATAAAACAAACACTCTTTCCTCTCCTTCCTGTCCCTGTGTCCCTGTCACCCATAGCCTATCTTCCGTATCTACGGCACAACTGCCTGATTTCAGTCTGACAGCCCTTTCTATTCTATAGGAGAAAAGAGCTTTTTCCTGAAGATCGCTTTCTAGTTTTCTTATGTTCAAATGGGATTGTTCATCCACAAACACAAGATATATATTTCCTGCTTTATCTATAGCACAGGAAGCAGCAGAAAGATTAGTGCCTTTTTCCGGTGTCATGAAATAGCATATCCTCTCCCCTGCCTCGTTGAACTTCGCTATCAGCCATCTGTTATTGAATTCGGTAAAAAGGCCATAAGCTGCTGTGACATAGAAATACTTTTTATCCTTTGTGCCCATGATTTGGAAAGACCTGACACTTTCTTTAGGAGATTCAAAAGCCGACTGCATTCCATTCAGATTGCGTTCATATTTTTCCAGGCCAGCAATCCCATTTCCTGAAAATATTTCTTTGGGTATATCCGATTCCTGGATATACTTTTCTAACTGAGCTTTATCCTCTGGATTCTTTTCCGCTTCATACTTTCCTGCATAATAGCCTATACAGAAAGCCAGGCGGGCACGATTCCCAAATTTCTGCAGAATACGGGTTTCACTTTTTTTGAAGACAGTGCTGACAGAAATCAGCATATTGCCAGCACCAATATTGGAAAAATTCTGGCTCTTTGCATCTCCCTTCTCATGTCCTAGATAAAAATGATAGCCAAAACGATACGCATCGGCCAGGCACGGATAAAACTCACTGTTTTCTTTTTGAAAGACAAAGGCTGGCAAAGAAGGCATCTGTCGATAAAAAAGATAGACTGCTGTTCCAACCCAGAAAAAAAGCATACATAGCAATATCCACAAAAAAAGCCTGCTTCTTTTTTCCTGTGATGTCCTGAAAATATTTGTATCCCAATTCAAAAGAGAGACAAGCTCTATCCATTGATCTGGCCTACAGGATACAAGATAGGGCTTTTCCTGCCTTTTGGAAAAAAAAATTTTGCGATGCAAAGGCTCTATCTTTTCTTGTATTGAGTTGGATAATATTCTGGCATCCTCTTCTTGAAGAATCAAAGCATGGCAATTCGCCTTGCACACAGCAGCCCATTTGTTACACAGAGCTATCTTTGCCGATTCTGTATCATTATCATAAGTAACTCTATTGATCCAAAGCTTTGTCAAACCGAGGCTTATTTCCTGCGGATAGAAAGAACAGGAAATCGCTATAATAGGCGAATCTTTTAAAACAGTCTGCCGACTCATTATTTTTGCGACAGACAGGGCGCATGCTCCTGAGTCAGAGTCTCCAGAATCCACCATATTTTTAGGGCTTAGTTTCCTGAGTTCTTCTACAGGCAAAAGTGGCTCAAATTCCATTTTATAGTATGTCTTGAGATGAGGACTGAGTCTGGACACGATAAAATCCGCACCCGACTTTTCCCTAAGCCCTGATACCTGACCACCTTTGACAGAATGCGAACACGCACGGATTATTTGCACCAAAATAACAAACGAATCCTCTGGCTTTTCACCATCTACAGGAAAACCAACTCGAAACATCCTATTCTCCTAGAAAAACGATGGAGATATTTTCCATATTTCTGGCCCGCTCTAAAGGAATGCTCCAAAATCCTCCTTTTTGGATATCCTTGCCATACAAAATTTCCTCTGCTTGCCCCTTATAAAAGACATGGCATTCCAGCAAAGCCCTTGTGGCACTGTCTCCGCCATGGATCTCTATCAACAAGTTGTTTTCCGCATCGTCCATAGAAAACAAAAAAGTAAGCTCCCCTTTCTGAAAAAACTTATCCGTAAAGGTAATGCTCTTTTGAAAAGCAAAAGGTATCTTCCCACTCGAAACTCCCGCAGCCAGATTCGTGAACCGAAATTCTTCTACTGTTTCTCCCTTTTTGACAAACTGTATCTTCAGAAGCTTTTCCCCTTTCTTTGTTATGGTGTTCCAAACCTTTTGCTTTTCTTCAGCAGAGACAACCAAAGGCTGTTCCCTTTTGCAAAGAGCTTCTAGCAAAACCTCTTCTGAGAGCAAGGAAAATTTTTTTTGCCAGCCATTTTCCCATTCCTCCCATTTTTCCTCAAATTCTTTTTTTAGCTCTTTGTCCAACTGGTCAACCTCTCTGCGAAAATTCGTATCTTCTCTATACTTTAATCTAAGAGCAACCATCTCTTTTTCTGGCAGTCGCTCTTCTATAAATTCCCTCAAAGAATTTTTGTTTTTCATTCCTGGATTCCTTTCTTTCTCAGGCATTTTTCTAAAGATTCCATAGAGCGAAAGCATTGGGTTCTAATCGTACCTTCTGGGATTGCCATCATTTGATGTATTTCCCTATAACTCATTTTCTGATAGAATCTTAATAAAATTATACTTCGATATTTTTTAGGAAGCAAAGAAATACACTCTTTCAAAGCCTCGATCTCTTTTTCTTTTTCCCCCAGGTTTTTTTCAAGGATTTGCAAAGAATCTTGAGCTTTATTGTCCACAAAATCCCCTGGCAATTCTATTGGTCTTATTTTTTTCATCATATTCTTCAAACAATTAAAAATAACATGCCTCATCCACTGGTTTCTGCCCTTTTCTTCTACACTATCTTTTAAAGATAAAAGTTTTTCAAAGGCATGGCTGACAGACTCCTCTGCATCTTGCCTTGTCAGACCAAAAGTATCTGTTAAAAAAACAGCATACCTCAAAAAAACTTCATACTTCTCTTTAAAAAAGATTTCTATTTCATCCATACTTTATACAACCTTCTTAAAAAAAATTACAAATTTTTTAGAATTTTTTTTGAAACAAAATAGCATTCGATTGTATTTAGTCTAAAACTTGATTGGAAATTTTATTTTAGTTCAAAACTGATTTTTTGTCAAGTTCTTGTAATTCTTTACTTTGTTATAACGATATGTTACCAGCAGATTTTTTGTAACAAAATTTCAATCAAGTTGTATATGGTATTGAAAATACTTGACATTTTTTTTTTTTTCTTAATATTTAAGATATTTAATTTGTATCTAAACGGTGTAGCGTTTTTCACGAAAGGAAAAAGTTATGTTTTTGAAAAGGTTTTTCGTTCTTTTGGGCGTTTTGGTTTTTAGCATGAGCCTTATGGCGCAAAGCAATCCTGCTGATCTGGACACAAGCTTTGGAACCAATGGGAAGATAGTAACGGATTTGATATGATTACAGCGATAGAATTATTACCAGAAGGAAAGATTCTTGCTTCTGGTATTGCAACCAACGCAATTACATTGAGAGACTTTGGAATGATTCGTTACCATGCTAATGGCAATGTAGATACAAGCTTTGGAACCAATGGCAAAGTCAAGGTAGATTTTAATGGAGGAGATGATCGCACTAATGCTATGGCAGTGCTTTCTGATGGAAAAATCCTACTTGCTGGAGGTAAGAGCCAAGGTACTTGGGGAACTTTTGGCATAGCCAAATTCAATTCAAATGGTACACTAGATACAACTTTTGGTACAGAAGGAAAGGTCAGTACTGGATTTTCTGAATTTTCTGCTGTCAATTGTGAAGCATTCTGTATGAGTGTTCTTTCTGATGGAAAATTTTTACTTGCAGGAGTAGTAAACAAAGCAAGCTGGGATTTTGCTATTGCCAAATACAATGCAGATGGATCTTTAGATACTACCTTTGGTACAGGAGGTAAAGTAGTCACAGATTTTAATGGTCAAGCCGATTATGGATTGTGTATGATTGTTCTTGAGGATGGAAAAATTCTTGTGGGAGGGTCTGTCTATAACGCAGCAAATACCAATTCTGATTTTGCATTAGCACGCTATAATGCCAATGGCACTTTGGATTCTACGTTTGGCACAAATGGAAAGGTAACTACCGATTTTCCTTATAGTGGTAATGATGGGATTGAATCGCTAGCAGTGCTTGCAGATGGAAAAATTATCGCCGCAGGTAACGCTTCTCCTTATAATGGGAGCTTTGCAATAGCATGCTACCATGCAAATGGGGCACTCGATACTACCTTTGGTACGAATGGACAAGTGACTACCGATTTTAATCCTGCCAGTCTCGATGCAATTGTAAAAATAAAGGTTTTTCCAGATGGCAAAATTCTTGCTGGAGGTTATGCAAACTCTGGAACGAACATTGATTTTGCTTTGGCACGCTACAATGCGGATGGTTCTATGGATAGCCGATTTGGAACAGGCGGCAAAGTAACTACAGACTTTGCTACAATAGATGATCGTATTGTTGCAGTGGCTATTCAGCCGGATGGTAAAATTGTTGCTGCAGGCAAAAGCGACACTAACTTCGCCCTCGCTCGTTACATGGGTGACTCTAAGCTTATAAGCCTCCAAATCGGTGCTTTACCAAAAGATCAAGGTGGGCTATCGGAATACCTTCTGAAATGGCACTACTCCCCAAGACGTTCGTGTTCATCTGGAATGGGATGATTCTACAGGTGCTTTGCTGCGATTGAAAAGACAATGGCCTGCAGCCAGAGGCGAAAAAGATAGGGAAACTCGTGGACTGAAAACACTGGATGTTGTTTATAAAAACGTTTCTGGCAATTTCGACCTGGTCATCAAACACCAGCCAGCCGTAGGAACCAATCCTGGCAGTGCTGGACATGCCCGAAATATTGTCGTAAGCATCTATTGTGCCTCTCTTCCCACGAGCCTGACACTGACTCCCTGGATCGGCGATCCTGGCATCGGTGGACTTCCCTTTGTTCATAAGCTCAGTCTTTACGCAGCTCCCACCCACTTCACTTCCGAATATCCCACAGGAGCCAATGTGACAGAGCAAATCAACACCACTCCTACCTGGGAATGGATCATGAACGACTCTACCGCATCTTTCCTCACCTATCCTGCTGAAATCAAAGTAGACTGGGAATAGCAGCATTCCATATATTTTGGGGAAAATGTTTAAATTTTCCCCAAAAAACAATCTCTTTGCGTAACTCCCATTATAGAAACTAATCAGGAAATAGCTATGTTGAAAAAGATTCCTTTTCTTGGATTCCTTTTTTTTCTTTTTCTGCTTTTAGCAGGTTGTTCGGAAGGCGGTAGCGGAGAAGAAGAGCCAGTGCCAGAGCCTGTAGAGAAAAACCTCTATGCCTTATGGGGTACAGGGGATGGAATTTTTTTTGCCGCTGGTACATCAGGAAGTATGCAAAAATATGACGGTCTTTCTTGGAAAGAAGAAGATACTCATACATCTTTTGATTTATATTCTATCTGGGGAATTTCTCATGATAGCGTCTTTGCTGTAGGGCAGGCAGGTGCTTTTTTGCACTACGATGGAGTGGAATGGAAAAAAATTGTCATTCCCATGGAGTTAAAAACGCAGCCTTTTTATGGTGTTTGGGGGATTTCGGAAAAAGATATCTATATTGTAGGCGGTAATGGACGATTGCTTCATTATGATGGCATAAAATGCACACCTATAGAAATCACGAATGAGACATTGTATGGTATCTGGGGTATCGCGGATAAGAATATTTTTGTCGTAGGCGAGAAGGGTTCTATCTGGAAATATAGTTTTGAAGATAATATATGGCAAAGAGAGATTTCAGGTACAGCAGAAGATCTTTACTCTGTTTTTGGCGTATGGGAAGAAAGAGAGTACTGTATCTATGCAGTAGGAGCAAATGGTACTATCTTGTGCTATAAAAACGACACCTGGATATGGGTTGGTGGTGTTACATCAGTAAACCTTCGTAGTGTCTGGTGTTCTTCTTCCTATGATGTATTCTGTGTAGGGCAATCAGGCGTAGGAATTCATTTTAATGGGAACGAATGGTCATTGATGTCTATAGGAAGTAGCAAAAATCTATATGCTGTACATGGGATCAAGAATTCTCATGTTTTTATTACAGGAGAAAAGCAAGACATTCTATACCATGATCTTTGGGATTCTTTTCTGGAACTTTCTTTACTCCCCTGGAAAATACAGAAATATGGAGAATACCCTGTTTCTATGGAGTTTGAAAAGGAGTCACGCATAAGACAATTTCAGTTGATATGGGATGATTCTTTAGGTTCTCAGATCACTTTAGTAGCAAAAAAAAATATAGCTTGTCTGAATTCAGTAAACAAAGGCAAAGGTATCCAAAAAGTCTTGTTTTGTTACGAAAATATCGCATCAGGGCCTTTCGTATTGTCTCTTACCCATGAAGCAGAAAGCTTAGGTCATGCTCTTTCTATCCAGTTAAAGGTTTACAAATATAACCATGTTCCTGATAGAGTACGGCTGTCTTTTTTACCAGGAAGACCTTATGATCTCTCTATGTCTCCTTTGCATCAAAAATTATTGTTGCCTCAATTTTCCTGGAATCTACACTCAGAGTATCCTACTTTTTCTATTGTAACAGAAAAAATTATCGTTTCTCCTGTGTGGCACTGGGTATTGGAAGACTATACTCCTGCCATCCTCGATTACCCTTGCAGTATACAAATAAGCAGAGATAGCATAAAAAAATTCATCAAAAGATGATGTTAAAACTATGGATTTTACTCTATAGTTCAAAAGTTTATCCATGAGTCTATGTATTTTTTTGATATATTCGGAAAGGATTTCCTATGCACAAGTATTTTATTACTATAGCAATCTTACTAGTATGTTTGAGCTTTATGGGCTGTCAGTTGAAAGAATTATCGAGAGGGAGTACTGGTGTGGAAATAGAGAGTGTAGATAAGCAATCTGAGCCAGAAGACACTCCTCAAAGAAAACAAAACAAAGAATATTATAACTACTAAGAGGAGGTCAGATACTATGAATTTCAAAAATATACTTATCTTGTGTGTAATCATTATGGCTAATTATGGTTGCCAATCCTATAAAAACATCTTAGACTATACTATTATTAATGGCGGAGATCGAAATCTGACTGCCACTATGAGCAATAATAAAGTAAATAACCTTGGCAGAACAGAAGCTGTTACATTTTTTAAAACGC
>JABWCH010000205.1 GCA_013359215.1 Candidatus Brocadiia bacterium
TTAATTTTAGCATGCTCTGTGTAAAATTAAGACCATGAAAAAATTATCTAAGCCTTATAAAATTTAGCTAAGATCTTTTAAAAAACATCGAAAGTCGACATAATTTAGAGTACAAGCACAGATTAACTTGAGAATGTCGCACACAAGCGGCCGCTCACTCAGTGTAAGCCTTCTTTCATGAATCAAAAACAAAGCTTATACAAATTCCTCTGCATAGTGCCTGTGGCGAATTTATATTTTTTCAGCTTTTTGCAAAGCCTGCCATACCTTTTGAGGAGTGTAAGGGATTTCGCGGATGCGGACTCCTGTTGCATTGTATATTGCACTGCCAATCGCAGGGGCAACACCATCTTTGGGAATTTCGCCTGCTGCCTTTGCGCCAAAAGGCCCTGTTTCTTCTACAGTTTGGATCAAAACAACTTCCATTTCAGGCATTTCATTGGCCTGGTAAATTTTATAAGGCCCTAGTTCAGTATTTACCATTCTGCCTTTGTCATCATAAACCATTTCTTCGCAATGTCCATAGCCCAATGCCTGTACCATACCGCCTTCGATCTGTCCTGTTGCTGTTACAGGGTTAATGGCTACGCCGCAATCCACAACCATAAGCAATTTTTTGACGGTTACCTGGCCTGTTTGCGTATCTATTTCTATTTCAGCAAATTGAGCCGCAAAAGGAGGAGGAGAAGCCTGGGCAACAAAAGATGCTGTTGCCATAATTTGCTGTTGGTCATATTCATGCAAAGAATGTAAAGCAATTTTATCAAAAGGAACAAATCGACCATCTAAAGCAATTGCTTTTTGTTCTTTGAGAACAATTTCTTCTGGATGGGAAATCCCTAAAAGCAAAGCTGCCCTTTGTTGGATTTGCAATTTTACTTTTTCTGCGGCCAGCTTGACTGCATTGCCAGAAACATAGGTCGTACTAGAAGCATAAGCTCCTGTATCAAAAGGAGTAAGGTCTGTATCGCTAGAATATACCAGGATGTTCTCTGTGGGAACGCCAAGAACTTCAGCAGCAATCTGGGCTAGAATTGTATCTGAACCCGTTCCTAGATCGGTTGCACCGACCAAAAGATTGAAAGATCCATCATCATTGATTTTAATAAAAGCACCGCCCATATCCAGGCCAGGGATAGCACTGCCGTGCATACAAAGAGCCATGCCCAAGCCTCTCTTCAAATAAGGCTTACCAGGAATGTTTCTCCAAGATTCATCATAGCGGCGATGCCATTGGCTTCTCTTCATGCCTTCCTCAAGGCATTGTTGCAGAGCGCAAGAAGCTATTTTGGGGATAAAGGGATTAGGGTCTTCTCTTTCACCTAAGTGAGGCGCGATGTCAAGAGGATCTCCTGACTTAACACAATTTTTTTTCTTAAATTCAGCAACTTCTATACCCAGAGCGTGTGCAATCTCTTCCATGTGACTTTCCAAGGCCAAAAAAGCTTGGGGGCCACCATATCCACGATATGCGCCAGGCACAGGGATATTGGTGTAGACAACTTTGCAATCGAATTCTTTATTAGGGCAGTTGTATGTGCTTAACCCTCGAAGACCTGTTACTGTCTGTACGGTCAGACCATGAGTTGCATAAGCTCCTGTATTGCCGATAACTGTCATCTTTTGAGAAACAAGCTTGCCCTCTTTGGAAACGCCTGTTTTATAGGTTATGGTTTGAGGATGGCGGCTACGACTGGATCGGAATTCTTCTTCCCTGTTGAATTCCAGACGCACAGGCTTTCGTGTTGCGATTGTCAGATGGCCTACAATATCTTCAATCAGCATTTCTTGTTTCACACCAAAACCACCGCCAATCCTTGGTTTAATGACTCGAATTCTTTTTAAGGGAAGCCCCAGTAAGGGAGCGACCATACGTCTTACATGAAAAGGAACTTGGGTAGAGGTGCGGATAACCAGCCTTTCGTCTTCATCCCAATAGGAAATGGCAATGTGTGGTTCAATGGGGCATTGCTGCACCTGATGTACTTTGTATGTATGCTCAAAGACAAAGTCTGCCTGGGCAAAACCAATTTCTGTATTTCCGCTTTTAGCGTGAATTCTATGGCTTATATTTTTTGATGCATCGTAGGCATCTGCCATATCAGGCTCATCATGGATAACAGGCACGCCTGGTGCGCAAGCCTGGTTTTCATCGAAAACAGCAGGCAAAACCTCATACTGTACTACAAGAAGCTTCATGGCTTCCTGTGCGATTTCCAGTGTATCTGCTGCAATGGCAGCAACTCGGTCGCCTACATAGCGCACTTTATTATCAAAGCATACCTGATCATAAGGCTTAGGGTTTGGATAAGACTGTCCGCCAGAGGCATAGCGGACTCTGGGGATGTTCTTGTAATGGATAACAGCTCTTACTCCAGGATATTCTCTTACTTTGCTGTCATCGATGTCTAAAATACGGGCATGAGCATGAGGGCTTGTTACTAATTTAGCATGAAGAAGCCCTTTGAGTTCTATATCATCCACAAAAGCAGCATTGCCTTTGACAAGCTTCATTCCGTCTACTTTTTTTTCAGGGCGATTGACTACGGCTTTTTCTTGTACAAAGTCATTGGCTTTGCTGTCAGCCTGAATGATTTGCAATAAAGGCAGGTTGGCTGTTTTCTCTCCCCTCATAGCTGCCGCAGCATCCAGAATTGCACTGACGATCTTTACATAGCCTGTTTCTCTGTCCAATACTCCTGCTATTGCTTCTCGTATTTCTTTTTCCGTTGGATTTGGATTGCGTTGTAAAAGGGCTTTAGCTGCGAGAATCGTTGCTGGCGTTGAATATCCTGATTGGATAGCACCATGCCGTAAAAAGGCTTCCTGGATAGGGTGCAAATCTATGCCTTTGGAGAGCCCTTCGATTGTTTCTATGATAGAGCTGTCCGCCTGGGACGCTAAAAGGATATCCGAGTTGACAACCTTGCCATTCAACAAAATGGCACTCGCGCCTGTTTCCCCTGTATCACTGCCGTAGCGGACGCTGTAGTATCCTTCTCTCCTTAAAACGCGCAGTAAAGTTTCCCATGGCTGGCATTCAAAAACTTTGGGTTCATTGTTTATGGTTAGATGAATTTGCATTGCTTTTCTCCAATTCGCTGGTTACTCTTTCGCTTAAAATTTTTGCCAGATGCAATCTGTATTTTCTGGAACCTCGAAAGTCTTCTATTGCTTCAAAAGAATCAAGGCTGTTTTTTTCTAGTATCAAAGGAGTTTTTCCTAATCCGCAGAAAGCCAGGCGAACTTTTTCGCTGCTATCTTTGCGGCCTATAACCGAAACGATTGTCCTATCAAAAGGCGTGCGGGCTACTCTTTCCCAAGCCATAATGCCCTGGTTTAAAATAGAAACAGCAGTGATGATGCCCTTTTCAGGAAAAGGATGCGCCAGAAATTTCGGCAAAGGTACAAGCTCTTCTCCTTTTTTGGTCGCCAGAAGGATTTGTGCATCCAGAGTGAGCAAGCATGCCAGAATTTCGCTCTCTGTGCTGGCAACAACAATGGTACCGCCTAAAGTTGCCTGATTTCTCAAAATTTGCGTTCCTTCATATAAGGCGCATTGTCTAAGACACTCAGGCACCAAAAGATCTTCAGCAAGAGCTTGCAAAGAAACCATTGCCCCAAGCCAAACACGCTCTCCTTGTAGTCGGATTTTATGAAAGCCTAACTTTTGTATATCAATTATTTCTTTTGCATGGCCTTCTTTGATTCTAGGAACAACGTGTGTTCCTCCAGCCAAAACAACGCTGTCAGGGCGGTCTAATAAAACCAAAGCTTCGGAAAGGCTTTGAGGCCGATGGTATACTTGGGAATAATTCATATTTTTTTTCTCCTAAACATCTTTTTTTTAAAAATAGCATATTTTCTGGAAAATTGCTAAAAAAATTCTATATTTTATGATAAGATTCCCAAGATGCTATGGTAAAATACTATAGTGTGGTCGTAGTCCTGCGCCAGGAATTAGAATCCACGTACCCATAATGCTGTCAACTTAGCGATGTCAAATTGAAGTATCCGCTCTGTGTAAGCCTTCTTTCAGGAATCAAAAAAAACAATGTGACATTGTCGAACTATTCAATAAGAAAGGTAAATTTATGTCCGAAGAGCATCATAAACCCAAGAAACTCTTTTACGTAGTTCTCTCTCTCGTTTTCATGGTAATCTTTTTTGTCAGCGTCCTGGGAAATCTTGTTCTGGGAGGCTTATTGATTATAATGAGTGCCAATGCAAAGCAGCAACCAGCACAAGCTGCTACTTACGAGAAAAAGCTGCTTGCTGGTGATGGCGATCAGGATATTCTTGTAATTCATTTGAAAGGAGTCATCACCAACGACAAACTCCTTACAGATGGCTGGATTACGCCAGAAGATGTGGAAAGCAGACTCAAGCAAGCAGGAAAAGATCCTCATATTAAAGCTGTTCTTTTAAACATCAATTCTCCTGGCGGTGCTATTACTGCAACAGATAAAATGTACAGAGCCATTATGTCGTATAAAGAAAAATACAAAAAACCTGTTGTTGCCTATTTTGATTCTATTGCAGCATCGGGTGGTTATTATCTAGCATCTGCTTGCGATATGATCGTTTGTTACCCTACTTGTATAACAGGAAGCATTGGCGTTATCATGAGTTCTTTCCAGCTCCAGGATCTTTTTGAAAATAAGCTGGGAATCAAACACGTTGTCATTAAATCAGGGAAACACAAAGACATCATGTCTTCTTCCCGCCAGATGACAGCGGAAGAGCAAAAAATATTGCAGGACATGATAGACGAAATGTACGAAAGATTCCTGGAAGTAGTGACAACAGGAAGGCAAGCTTTAAAAAATCTTAAGCCAGAAGAACTCAGAGAAATCGCAGATGGAAAGATCTATACAGGAAAGCAAGCATTGGCAAAAGGGCTTGTCGATAAAATTGGAACTTGGGAAGATGCTATTCAGGAAACCTGCAAACTAGGGCAAATTGGAAAAGACGACTACCGTTTGGTTGTATACCAACAAAACAAAACCTTGATACAAGAGCTTCTTGCCTTAACTTCAGAAGAAAGCGAATCCAAACAAAAGCTTTTGCAGAATCTTTCTGAAAAGTTCATCACTCCCTCTTTTTATTATCTCTGGACAGCAGAGAATTAAAATTCTACCATACACACAGAAGATTTTTCTTTGGGGAGAATTTGGAATTTCCCCAAAGCTCTTTTTAATATCAGGATGAAAACTATGCTTAACAAAAAAAATTTTCTTTTTATTCTTTTTATTCTTTCTTGCTTTGTCATAGCACAAAATACGATGATCCAGGGTATCGTGTATGAAGATACAAACAAAGATGGGCAAAAAAACGAGCAAGAACCTGGTATACCAGGCATTATGGTTTCGAATCAGAAAGAAGTGGTACTCACGGACGAACAAGGAAAGTACAGTTTACCTCTTACAGAAGACTGTGTAATCTTCGTAACAAAACCCGCTGGCTATGATGTTCCTCTTTCTAAGCTACAACTGCCACAATACTATTTCCTCTACAAAAAAAATCCTTATCCTGAGCTATACTATAAAGGCATTCCCATTACAGAAAAAGTCCCTGAGTCCTTGAATTTTGGACTTTACAAGACCACACCAAAAAGCAATTTTCAAATCTTGGTTTTGGCAGACCCCCAGTCTGAAAGAATCCAGGAAGTGGACTATGTACGCCAGGATCTTGTAGAAGAAATGGCATGCAGTGATATGGCTTTCGGTATTGTGCTTGGAGATATTGTTTTTGACCATCTGGATTTGTGGAATTTTCACAATCCTGTCATGGCACAACTGGGATTTCCTGTTTACAATGTTTTGGGAAACCATGATGTCAACTATGATGCTTTGGACGATGAACATTCTGACGAAACATTCCGCAGAAATTTCGGGCCAAACTACTATGCTTTTGAATATGGTCAGGTTCATTTCCTGGTTTTAGACAGCGTGCATTTTTTTATCAATGAAAAAAGCAAAAAGCACGATTATGAAGGACGATTGGGACACAAGCAGCTTACATGGATTCGCAATAATATCAAGCATGTTCCAGAAGATAAGCTGATTGTAGTATGTATGCACATTCCTTTTTATAGCTACACAGCAGAAGGCAGAAGAGATTATATAGCAGACCGTGAAGAACTCTATGAGATTTTAAAAAACAGAAAACAAGTTCTTGCTCTCGCTGGTCATAACCACCAGCAAGAACACGCTTTTTATGGAATAGAAAGTGGATGGAAAGGCGAAAACCCTTTGCACCAGATTATATGCGCAGCCCTCTGTGGTGCATGGTGGGGCGGCCCTCTGGACGAGCGTGGAGTTCCCCTTTCTTATCAGCAGGACGGCGTTCCTAATGGCTATTATATTTTCTCCTTTGAAGGCAATCAGTATACTTCTACCTTCAAGGCATCAGGAAAACCAAAAGAATGCCAGATGCAAATCCACTATCCTGGCGCAACGCTCACCCAAAAAGAAGCAAAAAAAACAAACATAATGGTCAATGTCTTTGACCATAGTGCTAAAAGCAAAACCTTCTACTCTTTGGATGGCGGCCCTTTGGTGGCTATGGAGAATGTCTACGATAAAGATCCCATGGCTATCCATCTCTATAACGCAGATTCAGGAAGCCACAAGCCCTGGGTCAAGGCTACTAAAACCTGGAATCTATGGAAGTCTCCTTTGCCAGAGTTAGCACCTGGGGTTCACCGTTTAAAAGTGCAAACAATCGACCAATATGGTCGGACTTTCGAAAGCTACCGAATTTTCTGGATAAAATAGTTAACTTTTTCTCACCATAGTGGTTATGAAAAAATATTTTTGGGGAAATTTGTATAAAAATTTCCCCAAAAATAGGCGGAAAGGCATATATCAACAATGATATGGAATTGGATCATATTACTTATAGGTCTTGTATTGCTGTATATCAGCTTAGTCAGAAAAGATGTTTTGTGCTTTATAGCCTCTCTTATAACAGGGATGGCTTTTTGGGATAGGCATTTTTCTTCAGGAAAATTCTTTGAAATTTTATTAGGGATTGCTTTGGTTTTATTTGTATTCAAAATGGAATACAATGTCTATACCTTTGTTATCAGCCTTCGCTATATAAAGAAGAGAATGATAACCTGGTTTTCCATTATTGGCATCGCATTGGGTGTCATGGTACTCATCGTAGTTCTTTCTGTCATGGATGGCTTTCGCAAAGAGTTTATCTCCAGACTACAAGGCATTCTTTCTGATATTATCATCAATGTCCGAGTTGCCGATGTAAACTATGATTCCATAGAAAAAAAAATCCTGGAAACACCCCATGTAAAGACATGCGCTCCTCATCTTAGAGGTATCGTCCTCATTGGGACAAGCCAATACTATGTTGGAGGTCTTGTTCTCGGAATAGACGAAAAAAAAGAATTTCAGGTTGGAAAATTGCAAGAATATCTGGTAACTGCTTATAAAGAGGTCAAGCTAGGGGCAGAGCAATTGCTTGAAAACAATATACTTTATAGCGAAACCATCTTGCTTTCCTGGCAAATCCTTGGCGGAGAATATGTCCAGGCAGATGGTATTTACCCTGAAGGTATGAGAATCGTATGCCAGGAAAACTATACGTTTATCAATAAGCAAAAGCCAGAAAACAAAGATGTACGATTCCAATACATTGCCTATACTTTTAACGCTAAAAAGCAAATCGTATGCAAGGAAAGGAATCTTTCTTATGATGCGATCAAGAGCGTGGCTAAGCTAAAAGAAGAAGAGGAAAAGGACTGGGCCAGGCTTTTCCAAAAAATGGCATATTCCATCAACAACCGCAAACTAGAAGATTATATGGCTTTTTTTTCTCCTGATCTTGTTTTTGGCTCTGGAAGCCTGTCGCCTGATAAGCCTTTTGATTTTAAACCTTCTGACCCAAACGAACTGCTAGAAGATATAAGACCTGTTCTTCTGGGCTATGAATTGATGAAGCAACTGGAATTAAAAAGAGGGGATGAAATCACCTTGATGACAGGGAAACGCGATCCCAAAGAAGACAAGCTGAAAGCCATTAGCCGCAAATTCATTGTAGTGGGGAGCTTCCGATCTGGCTGGCAGGAGATAGATGCCCATCTTGTTTACACCCGCAGGCAAGATCTGGTTGGTTTTTTGGATATATCAAGCGATGTCAATGAAATTTCCGTTTCTCTGGACGACTACCAGAACAGCGATGCAGCAAAAGATCTTTTGGACAAAAAGCTCAATGACAAAAAGTTCTATCTTACAAGTGGAAAAGCTTACAATGTACAAAAATGGGAGGAACTCAGACGCTCTCTTCTTTCCGCTATCAGGCTGGAAAGAATGGTAATGGCAATCATTGTTTCTCTGATTGTACTTCTTGCCGTTGTGTCTATCATGATTATTCTGATTTTGCTTGTGACAGAGAAAACAAAGGACATAGGCATCCTGAAAGCTATGGGTGCTTCTGACCACGGAATTATGGCAATTTTCCTATTCAATGGCTTATTCATCAGCTTTTTTGGATCTATGCTAGGCAGTGGTCTAGGAGTATGGTTTAGCCTTAAAATCAATACGATTGCCGACAATATATTCCAATACACAGGGTTCAGGCTCTTTCCCAAAGACGTTTATTACCTGGATCGCATACCTTGTGAATTCAGCATGGAAAATGTCATTGTTATAGCCATTTCTACCTTGGTTCTAACCCTGATTTTCTGTGCTATCCCTGCTTTAAAAGCCGCGAAAATGGATCCTGTGGAAGCCTTAAATTCCGAATCGCCTTCTTTAAAGCTGTGGAAAAGAAAAAAATCCCCATCTTCTCATGCGTTTTCTGCTGCCAGAAATACCTTCTTTGGAGTGGAAAGCGTTGCAAAAGAATATATTATGGGACACGATAAGCTTCGTATTTTTGAAAACATCAGCCTGGATGTCAATAGAGGCGAAATACTCGTTATACTAGGCTCATCAGGAGTTGGGAAAAGTACCCTTCTTCATCTTATGGGTTTGATTGACACCCCGACAGAGGGGCTTGTCTATTACGAAGGAATCAACCTCAATTCCTATTCTCCCAAGCAACAAGCCAAAGTAAGAAACCAAGAAATTGGTTTTATTTTCCAATTCTACCATCTTCTCCCTGAATTCACTGCCTTAGAAAATGTTCTTTTGGGGGCTATGATTCGCTACAACGTCTATGAATGGTCTTATAAAAAGAAAGAAATTCTGCAAGAGGCTGCCACGCTTTTGGAAAAAGTAGGGCTTAAAGATCGCATGACCCATCGGCCTGTCGAGCTTTCTGGTGGCGAAAGGCAAAGAGTCGCCATAGCAAGAGCCTTGATGATGAAGCCTCGAGTCGTTTTATGCGATGAACCTACGGGAAATTTAGACGAAAAAAATTCTTTGGCTATGCAAGAGCTTATATGGAAGCTCAACCAAGAGATGAACCAGACTTTTGTTATTGTAACTCACGAAGAAAGAATTGCAAGAAAAGGCAACCGTGTATTCCGCATGGAACATGGAAAGCTTGTTCGCGTAGAATATTAGTGATATTACGACTTACAGCAGTTCTCAGTTGTATTACATAAAAAAATCGCCTATAAAATAATCCGCAGATTACACCGATTACGCAGATAAAAGCTTTACGACTTGTGCTAGTTGGAAAAATTATTGATATATTGATATAACTTATTTTGAAATAATGACTTTTTTACCCCGTAGGGGTTGCATATACCAGCCC
>JABWCH010000564.1 GCA_013359215.1 Candidatus Brocadiia bacterium
CAGTCTTTTCTTTTGATAGATAGAGTCTTGTTTGCGCTAAATTTTTCTTATAAAATCTTTAATTATCAAAGAGCAGAAAATGCCTGCGTAACTCCTATTGGGAATATAATTTTGGGAATATAATTTTTAATGATTTGTGATAGCAGTGTTTGTAAGCTCATAAAAATCAATTTTACAAATGAGTCTCTTTACACAAGTCACGATTTTATAGGCTTTTTTACTATTCCATAACCCCTAATCTTAAATCTATTTTTTCCATTTTGTTAGCTTATCGATTTTTATAATTTTTAAGGAATACTTCATGTTTAAATTTTTTGCAATCATTTTTGTTGCGTTGTTTATGATCTCTTGTGGTAGTGCTCCTCAGTATGTCGATATTATCAGCCAACCTTCAGGTGCGTTCATAGAAGTAAATGGTGAAAGCGTTGGAAAAACACCTTGTACTTATGAAATACCCAAATGGGTGGATGCTTCTAAGCCTTTAAAGTTTATTGCCAAAAAAAGCAACTATGAAGCTGATATGAAAAGCTTGTCAAGAGATTCTCGCGGTAATTTTCCCAAACAGATTGCTTTTGTTTTGGACCCAGTCCAAAAAGAGGCAGAAAAGACTGTAAGCAGTACTCATTCTAATTCAGGTTCTGGTGGCGGAAATGTTACGCCAACAGTAACAACCCCTGTAACCGTTACACCAACTATCACAGGGCCAACTATTGTAATACCTCCCTCATCAGGTGGTCCTATTTTTAACCAACCCACCACTACAGTTAGCAAAAACGAACACGACTAAGACTTTTCAATGACTTTGATGACAGAAAAGTAGAAATATTCTATTTTTCTGTCATATTTTTTTCTTGGAAATTTTTTCCCAATCAAAGTAAATGACCATGTTCTAAAATGTATGCACAGGGAGAGAACAGAATGAAAAATTTAGAAATCACTGTGAAAAATGTTGAAAAAAATACTATGAAAAACTATTCTTTTTCAACAGGAATCCATTCCGTAGGACGCATAGAAGGAAATGCTATTGTTGTTGATAGCCCAAAAGTTTCGCGTGAGCATGCTGTTTTTGTTGTAAAGCCCAATGGAACATTTATACAAGACAAAAATAGCAAATTTGGTACCTTTGTAGACAATAGGATGGAAATCAAAAAAATTTCCCAAGCTGAGGTTTATATTGGAAATGTAGTTCATATAAGTTCAGACATTCATATCGAAATTCAAGGGGGGAGTAGTGTTAATTATGCTCCTACTGTTCTGAAAAGCATAGATAAAGATTTACAAAAGCAATTTTTGGAAAGCTCTATCTACAAAAAGAAATCTTCTTCGGAATCTTTTTGGGTATTTTTGTTTGTTTTTATCTTTGCAGTAGCAATGGCGGGAGTCTATTTTTTTTATTCACAAGAAATAGTTTCTTACTTTAAAAAAGAAAAAAAAATCCAAGAAAGTAAATCAAAAGATGTAGAAAATATAGAAGAAAAGAGTCTGGAAGAGATACTAAAAGAAATTGATTCGCATTTGGGCCAGTCTAACAAAAATCCTGCTCAGGAAAAAGCTGCTAAAGAAACCGAGCTACGCCTTGCTCAGGAAAAAGCTGCTAAAGAAACCGAGCTACGCCTTGCTCAGGAAAAAGCTGCTAA
>JABWCH010000565.1 GCA_013359215.1 Candidatus Brocadiia bacterium
TAGGCACGTTCGTAAAGCATACGAGAAGGGTGAGAGAGGCTATGGCAAAGGCAATGTATCCGCCAGAATGGATAGAGGCTGTGAGTGGGTATCTGGCATTGGCTGTGGATCGGTTGGCTGATTATTGCAGTGCAGTATGTATGTGGCATAATACAGGAGAAAAGTTAGCTCATACCTTTACAAGATTTGCTTTGCCAGTGGTCTGGGATTACTGCGAAGTGAATCCAGCCTCAGAAACTACTGGCGGTTATTCTGGAGGGTTAGATTGGGTTGGGCTGTATATCATCCATGCTTTAAAAGCTGCTTGTAAAGCGGCAAGTTCCCAGATAATGCAACAATCCGCTATGCTCCAATATAATTCGACAAAAGATATAATCCTTACCGATCCGCCTTATTACGATGCTATTCCTTACTCCGATGCAATGGATTTTTTCTATGTCTGGCTACGTCGGACTCTTTATGGCTTATCTCACGATTTAGACCAGATTTTTCAACAACCTCTTTCTCCTAAATGGGATCAAAATAAACAAGACGGTGAGTTGATTGATGATTCCAGCCGTTTTGAAAATGACAAAATAAAATCCAAAGCCAATTACGAAGATGGTATGTTCCATGTATTCGAGAATTGCTATAAATCTTTAACATCCGAAGGGCGATTTGTCGTGGTATTCGCACACAAACATCCTGATGCCTGGGAAACTCTGGTTTCAGCGATGATCCGAGCTGGTTTTGTGGTTACTGCCAGTTGGCCGATTCAAACAGAAATGAATACTCGCATGCGTGCTCATGGTTCCGCAGCCCTGGCCTCATCTATATGGCTTGTCTGCAAAAAACGCCCTGCCTCCACACGCCCAGGATGGGACAACAAAGTCCTGGAAGAGATGCGGGAGAAGATTGTCCTGAGACTGCGCCATTGCGCGGGCCAGATTTTGTCTGGGCAGCAACAGGGCCTGCTATGGAGGCGTACAGCAAATACCCTGTGGTAAAGAAAGCCAACGAACCTGGGCAAATCCTGTCTGTAGCCGAATTTTTATGCCATGTCAGACGCATGGTCGTGGATTTCGTGGTAGGTCGGGTGCTTTCTGCAGAAGGAAACGAAGCCATTGTCAGCCTGGATGATGTGACGACCTACTATCTCCTCCATCGCCACGATTTTGGTATGCAGGATGTTCCTGGCGGTGTGTGCATCCTGTATGCTATTTCCTGCGGGCTTTCTGACCGTGCGCTTTCCGACCAATACGATATTCTCGCAAAAACAGGAGGCAAAGAAACAGAAGATGCCGAAGAAGGCGATGAAGAATCCGAAGAAGCCCCAGAAGGAACAGGCTCCAAAGTCCGCATCAAAGCCTGGTCACAGCGCAAACGCAAAGGCATGGGCTATGAAAACAACGCAGGTACTCCCATTCCCTTGATAGATCAGGTACACCGCATCATGCACCTGTGGAAAGAAGGCGATGTTGTCAAAGTAGAGGAGTATCTCGAAAAAAGAGGACTCAAACGCCTTGCTATCTTCCCCAAATTCTTACAGGCACTCATTGAGCTATCAGAAAATAGCAGCGAAGAAAGATCGCTTCTCGAAACAATCAGCAACCATCTGATAGCAAAGGGTAAAAAATATATAGAAGCAGATTTGTTTGAAAAAGTAGAGTAAGGAGAATTGGAAAAGTATGGATCAGGAAAAGTTGAAATCCGCTATTGAACAAGGGCTGGTTCAATGGCAAAAACATGCTTTAGAACGAATGTTAATGCGAAATATTTCAAGAGAGTTAGTGAAGCAGATTATATTATCAGGTGAAGTCATCAAAGATTATATAGATGATAAACCATTTCCCAGTGCTTTGATTTTAGGCTGGAAAGGAAATCGTCCTATCCATGTAGTAATTGCTTTGGATGAAACTATGCTAACACTTTTTGTTATAACAGTGTACGAACCAGATCTCGAACACTTTGAATCTGATTATAAAACGAGGAGGAAATTATGAAACTAGCGACTTTGCCTACACAATGTCCCTTGTGTGGCGGAACCAAAAAACAAGGTAAAACCACTTTTACAGCAGATTTTGGCGAAGGGCTTGTGGTGATTCGGGATGTGCCTGCCAGTGTATGCTCTCTGTGTGGAAATGAATGGATTTTGGATGATGTAGCAGCCCAACTAGAGACCATTGTAAAAGAGGCACGCGAAAAGCACCATTATGTTGAAATTATGAGGTTTTATTGTGAGTCAAAAAATAATTATGAAGAAACCGTTTCCAGATACTAAAGCAGGCACTCATTGAGCGATCAGAAATAGGTGATATGAATATTATCTGGAACATTGCAAAGAATTAAAAAAAATAGGAGCCATAAGATGAAAAAATTGCCCTGGAAGCCCTGGCATGAGGCGGTTAAAATACGCGAAGAACTTCGGTCAGGGGAATTGTCTCTTTCTAT
>JABWCH010000206.1 GCA_013359215.1 Candidatus Brocadiia bacterium
AATAAAAATGGGATACCTGTTTTTTTGATTCCTGAAAGAAGGCTTACACGGAGCGATCTCTTCAGATAAAACTCGCTTGCTGCGTTGAGTTTAATACAACCTATTTTTTTAAAAATACTTATAACTTAACACGTATCATCTTTAGGTTTAAGTTTAGGATTTACATAGCGTTACGCTTAAATTGAAAGCTATGGGGCATTGCCCTGGGAATTATTGGAAATCTCATGTATACCAAGGGATATAGAATAGAAAACAGGTATGTCCTCACCAGTTCTTTAGGCCGAGGTTCTTTTGGCGAAGTCTGGAGCGCATACGATGAAATCAATAAAAAAGAAATAGCCATTAAAATCTGCAAAGCAGCATTGATTGCAGACGACGAAGAAGAAAGAGAAAAGGCCATCCGAAGGTTTCGAGATGAAATTTCTCTTATGAAAAGAGCCAGATCTTCGTATATGGTAGAAATTTTGGACTATGGCAAAGAAAAAGAATCTGTGCCTCCTCATGCCTGGTATTATTATATCATTATGGAAAAAATGGAAGGCACTCTTGCCGATTCTTTGCAAAAGTTCAGAAATGAAGGAAAAGAAGGCATCAGGCTGGAAGATTTCTTCCGCTACGCAGAATGCTGTCTTTTAGGTCTTGCTGACCTCCACAAAAAGGGAATCATCCATAGAGACATCAAACCATCCAACCTATTTTTCTCTAAACAAAATGCAATCAAAATTGGAGATTTAGGAATAGCAAGGCTTTCTGAACGAACACGGCAAACACAAACCATGTTTGGAACCGTAGGATATGCTGCGCCAGAATTGTTTGTACACAAAGAACAAGCCAATGAAAAAAGCGACCTCTTTAGCCTGGGGATAGCCTTTTATGAAATGCTCACACTAAGACATCCCTGTAGCGATAAAGGAGCTTTTTATCTCAGCAAAGAAACCATAAGGCGAATGGTCAGTGCTGATTTTTATCCTATTCAGGAAATTCGTAAAAATCTGCCAGAGCATCTAATACAGCTTATACAAGCCATGATTGCAGCCAGGCCAGACGAAAGACCCTCTTCCGCAGAGCAAGTATTGCAACAAATACAAAAAATCCGACAGCAGATTGCCACATTCCATTTCCAGAATGCCCAGGAAGCCATGCGAAAGAACCAGCAAAACCAGGCAGTAGAATCCCTTTTGCAATCAGCGGCTATAATTTCAGAAAATCCAGAAGTATATAACCAGATCGCCCTGATTTATTACAACCAAAGGCTGTATGAAAAAGCGATTGAATATTTTAGCAAAACCCTGTATCTAAAAAAAGACAAAGCCCCGTATACAAACCGAGGTCTTTGCTACTACTATCTGCAAAAATACGATGAGGCCATTGCTGATTTCAGCAAAGCCATACAAATCGATCCGAGGTTTGCCGATGCTTATAACAATAGAGGCTTAGCCTATCATAAGAAAAAAGATTACTACAGAGCACTCCAGAATTTCCATCGTACCCTGACCATAAAAACCAACGATGCAAGAGCATACAACAACAGAGGTATGACCTATAGCGAACAGGAAGAATATGATAAAGCGATTATGGATTTTACACGCTCCATCAAAATCCAGCCCCACGATCCAGAGTCATATTTTAACCGAGGGCTTGCCTATCGCCACAAAAAGCTCTTTGATCAGGCGATTGCCGATTTTTCCAAAGCCATCCAATATGATAGTAAAGACGTATACAGCTACTATCAAAGAGCACTTCTATATCAGAAAATAGGAGACTATCCCAAAGCTCTGGCCGACTTCAAAGAAGCCCAGCGGCTTCGCCCTGACAACACAAAGCTACAAAAGGGAATCCAAATCTGCGAAGAAAAAATCCGATCCCGATAAGGAATAGCGTAGGGATTCTTCGCCCATTTTGGCAAAGCATATATAGGCCGAAAAGGAAAGGCTTGCTATGACAACATCTTTCACAATCAATGGAAACTGGGTTGGGCTTTCTGCAACAAAAACCATTTGGGAAGCAGCGCAAGAATTGGGAATCTTTATCCCTACGCTTTGCTATAAAAAAGGATACCACGCACATACTTCCTGTATGCTTTGTTGCGTAGAGGAACAAAAGTCAGGAAAACTTTTGCCTTCATGCACTGCTCTAGCCCAGGAAGGGATGCAGATCAGCACAGACAATGCCAGAGTCAAAGAGTTCCGCAAAAGAACATTGGAATTGCTCCTGTCTGAGCATACAGGCGATTGCGAAGCCCCTTGCACAAGGATTTGCCCTGCTCATATAAATTTGCCCAAAATGATCCGAATGATCCAGGAAAATCGGATGAAAGAAGCCATTGCCATTGTAAAGCAGGAAATTCCCTTCCCTCGCATCCTGGGCAGAATTTGCCCTGCTCCTTGCGAAAAAGGATGCAGGCGAAAGCAATACGATTCTCCTGTTGCAATATGCGATTTGAAGCGATTTGCAGGGGATGAATCTCGTTTCTATTGCACTGAATATAAGGCATCGAATGGGAAAAAGATTGCCATAGTCGGTGCAGGGCCAGCAGGTTTGTCTTGTGCCTTCTATCTGGCTCAGGAAGGATACCAATGCGAGATTTTTGACGATCACCCAAAGGCAGGAGGGATGCTCAGGTATGGTGTGGACAGGGAAAAATTGCCTGAATCTGTGCTAGACGAAGAAATAGAATCTATCTGCCAGACAGGGATTACCTTTTTTCCAGGCAAAAAATTAGGAAAAGATATAAATTTACAAGAACTGAGCCAGGGGTTTCAGGGAGTTGTTGTGGCCTGTGGAAAAAATCAGGACAATGCTTTAGACTCTATGGCAGTCCATCCGCGTAGCTTCCAAAGTAGCATACCTCATGTTTTTATTCACAATATCCCCTGCTCTATGGCAGTACAGGCTTGCGCCAATGGCAAGCGAATTGCTTACAATATGCACTCTTTCCTTCAAGGCAAAGAAGAAACCGCGCCTGTTTCTCTCCTTTCTCCTTCTCTCTTGCCTGCCTTAATGCCCGAAGAAATTCAGGAATTTGCAAAAGAATCTTCCCTGGGTGGGAGAGTGTCTATGATTGAAGGAAATGACAAAGGATACCTTCTGGAAGAGGCTAAAAAAGAAGCGTCTCGATGTTTGCACTGCGATTGCCATAAAGTTTCTTCCTGCCTTTTGAAAAAGTATGCACAGGAATACAACGCAAAGCAAAAAAAAATTCCCCTCTCATCTTTTATCAGAAACACAAGCCATTCCCATATTGTCCATGAACCAGGAAAGTGTATCAAATGCGGACTGTGTGTCAAAATTTGCGAGGAAAAAGGCGAGGCAATCGGGATGTCTTTTTTGGGACGAGGCTTCTCTTTGCAGACAGGCATCCCTTTCCAGAAATCCCTTCAGGAGGGGGTATCCCTGGCATATCGCGAATGCGTGGAATCATGCCCTGTGGGGGCTTTAGCATGGAAGAAAGATTGATTTCTAACCTTTTTTATTTTCTAAGGATGATGGATTTTGGAAATCTTGTTGACAAACGTATCTTTGCTTTATAAGATACAATAAAGATGTTTATAAAAAATTTAAAATCCAATGTCCCCTATTACCAGGTGTTAAATGATTTCCAATGATTTAACTCCAGAAGAAAAACTTTTTTGTAAACTTGCAATTAAGTACAATATTTTGAATAGAGCCCAAATAAAAGAATGCCTTAAAAGGAAAAAATTAGAAAATAATTCCAAACCACTGGCTATTTTTTTGATCGAAAAAGGGTATCTTACAGACATCAAGTTAGACGAGATCATTTCTATTCACGAAAAAAATTTGCAGGCGTTTTTAGCAAGAGGCAACCAATACCAATCCAATCGTGATTTTGAAAAAGCGATCCAGGATTTTACACGTGTTTTAAAAAGCAACCCTTACCATGTTGAGGCTTTTATCAACCGAGGCAATGCTTATCTTGGGCTTCGGCAATACGAAAATGCGTTGAATGACTTTACCAATGCCATAGAATTAGAGCCTAAGAATGAAGTTGCCTATACAAACCGTGGAGTTACATACAATCATATAGGTGAAACAGACAAGGCAATCTCGGATTTCAATAAAGCGATTGAATTGTCTTCTACTTATGCGAAAGCCTTTTATAGTCGGGGCGTATCATATCATTTTCGTAAGGAATATGAAAAGGCGATCCAGGATTATAGTATTGCTATTGATTTAGACGATACTATGGCAGATGCCTATAACAATCGAGGTGTCTTATATACTTTGTTCAAAAAATATGATCTTGCCATTAAGGATTGGGAAAAGGCTCTTTCTATAGACTCTAATTTTACTTCTGTCAAATTGAATCTTCAGGTCTTAAAACGAAGACGAGAAATGCTACAAGATGAAAAACAAGAATAGTCCTTTCCATAGTTTCGTGACTTCAAGGAGTAAACAGCGTTGGTAGAACCAAAAGAAAAAGTAAAATTTCCACTAGTCAAGCCCTTACCACATAAAAAATTTGATCCAAACGCCATGAAAGTGTACCAGCGATTGCTTTCCTTTCATTACCAAAGCTATTTTGTAGGGGGTTGCGTTCGAGACTTACTCTTAGGGCGGCCTCCCAAAGATTTTGATATTGCTACATCGGCAAAGCCCCGCCAGGTAAAGCGTATCTTCCGTAACAGCCGAATCATAGGCCGACGATTTCTGGTTGTTAATGTATTTTTTGGATCAAACAATATCGAAGTAACCACCTTTCGGCGTACTCCCTGGCAAAATGGCCTTCCTGAAAATTCTGATTCCCTCCTGATCGACAGCGACAATGTTTTTGGTACAGATGAAGAAGATGCCTTGCGGCGTGATTTCACCATCAATGCTCTCTTTTACGATGCCCAAAACAGAACGGTTATCGACTATGTCGATGGAATGGAAGACCTACAGATGGGTTTAATAAGAACCATTGGCGATCCTGAAGTGCGTTTTTGCGAAGATCCTATCCGTATTATCCGCGCCATCAAATTTAAATCCATGCTCAATTTCGAGCTTGTCCCTCAAACTCGCCAGGCACTAGGAAAATGCGTCCATAAATTGGCCCAAAGCCCTACATCCAGACTACTTCTGGAAATACAAAAAATATTCCACTGTGGAGCAAGCCATTCTAGTTTCCAATCGCTGGCAGAAGCTGGTATCTTTTCCATCATAGCACCTGATATCCACCGTGTATGGTTTGCTAAAAGCAGCCCTGCAAGCCATGTTTTAAAAAATGCCTTACAAGGTCTTGATAGTATAAGCAAAAGCCAAAGACACATCATAAGCGACGCTACAGCTATCGCTTCCCTTTGTTATCCCATAATATGCTTTGCTAAAAAAGACAAAAAAGAAATCCCATCAGATACATATTGCAAAGATCAATTGGGCAAAGTTGTCAAAAGCTTGAGTATATCCAAAAATTTGCTTGATAAAGTCAGCAGAATCATCCAGATGCAGTTCTATCTGGAAAAAATGTCCCAGGAAAATACAAAGGCAATACAGTTCCCAGAAGAGGATGCTCTGGATTCTCTGGAATACTATTCTTTGCGATTTTGGGATGACCCCAAGCAGCAAGAAATCTGCCAGGCATGGAAAAAGAGCTACTTCCAGCCCAAAAGCCCAAAAGAAAATAAAACATATATTCCTAAAAAAAAGCAGGCAGTTTCTTAAAGCTTGTTTTGCAATAGCTTGCAAGCGTAGACATCATACGTGTTAAGTTTTAATAGCTTGCCTTACAATAGATTATATCGTCCACTCAAGGATAAGTAGAGCGTAGCGTAAGCCTTCTGTAAGGAAGGCTTACACGGAGCGATCTCTTCAGTATGACATTGTCAAGCTAAGTTGGCAATTTTATGGGATAAATGCAGTCTATTGCAATACAAATATTTATAACTTAACGCATATCGTAATTTTTTCTTCTCATTGCGAGCTTTCCATGGACAAACTTACTTTGGAATACTACGAGCAAAACGCTAAAGAGTATTCCCAAAAGACATTAGAACTAGATATCTCTTCTTTACGTAAAACTTTTGCATCTCTCATTCCTCAAGGCTCACAGCTTCTGGATTTAGGTTGTGGGTCAGGACGCGATCTCAAAGAATTCCAAAAACAGGGCTTTGACTCTATAGGGCTAGAATTGTGCAACAATCTCAAAGCTTTCGCTTGCAGCCATAGCGGATGTCGTGTGGTCTTCGGCGATGCGAGGAATCTTCCCTTTCCAGAGGAATCCTTTGATGCAATATGGTGCTGTGCTGTTTTGTTGCACCTTCCTGAAGACGATGCCAAAAATGCTGTATCTGAAATGATGAGGGTAAGCAGGAGAGGCGCAAGCCTTTTCCTCTCTCTAAAAAAAGGCAAAGGCTCGAAGCGGACAGACGATGGAAGGTATTTCCAGCTTTACGAAAAAGAAGACATAGAACGACTTTTAGAAGCCTATCCTTTTGCGCTAAGAGCTTATAAAGAAACAATATCCCAAGATGGAACAACATGGCTGAATGCCTTTGTCAGAGTAGAAGATGACAAAAAGAAAAAGCATGCCAAAACATCTTTGTACAACTCTGTTTCCTGGGGGCAAATGCTCCTGAAAGAAGCTGGAATAGAAGAGGGCCGATTGGAATCAGAATGGTTTTTAGAGCATACTATCCAAAAAGACCGTATGGAATTGTACCAGAATCCAGAAAAGCTTTTGACAAAAGAGCAACAAGATACTTTTTTTGCCTGCCTTCAAAAGCGCGTGCAGCGTTGTCCTTTTGCCTATATTACAGGCAAAGCGCATTTCATGGAATTTGTGTTTAAAGTCAATCCAGATGTCTTGATTCCAAGGCCAGAGACAGAAGGCATTATAGAGTATTGCATGCAAGCTTTTCCAAAAGATAAACCTTTATTGGGGCTAGATATAGGTACAGGAAGCGGGTGCATAGCAATTTCTATGCTAAAATATTTTCCCCATGCGTATCTTGTTGCAACAGACTTATCACCCAGGGCTTTGGCCGTTGCATCGGAAAATTCTTATAGCTTGGGTGTCCAGGACAGGCTTATTTTATGCCAGGCAGACCTTCTACCTCCTTTTATGCCAAACCCTGTCTTTGATTTTATTCTTTCCAATCCGCCCTATATTTCAGAGAAAGACTATCTTTCTTTGATGCCTGAAGTCAAAAATTTTGAACCATCCCTGGCACTGCTTGCAGGCGATGGGCTGGATTTTTACAGAAGAATTTTGACCCAAGCCTTGCCCTTTTTAAAAGAAAAGGGTATTCTTATCCTGGAAATAGGCTATGGTCAGTCTGAGGCTATTCAAAGTTTGCCAGGAAACCAGCTACGAATACGAGAAATCCTAAAGGATTTAGCAGGTATTGACCGAATTTTAGTGCTAGAAAAAATCATTTCCCATTCTTGATTCTAAGTGCTTGATCGCATAAAATGCGACTGCTTTAGAATCAGGAAAGTCCTTTTTAGTAAAGGTACAAAAATGAATTTAGAAGCAATCCAATCTACTCTAAGAGAGATGAATATTGACGGATGGCTATTCTATGATTTCCACAACAGAGATGCCATTGCTGCAAGAATACTCAAAATGGACACAAGCCGTTTTGCCTCCAGGCGTTGGTACTATTATATCCCTGCCCAAGGCGATCCCCAAAAGCTTGTACACCGCATAGAACCGTGGCGATGTGACCATCTTCCTGGTACAAAAAATATCTATTTGCCCTGGCAGGAACAGCAAGGCATGCTCAGAAAGATACTAGGACTATCCAAGCGCGTTGCTATGCAATATTCACCCTTTAATGCTATCCCCTATATTTCCATTGTGGATGCAGGAACAATCGACCTGATCCGAAGTTTTGGAATAGAAGTCGTTTCCAGTGCTGATCTGGTAGGCAAATTTGAAGCTCATCTCTCAGAAGAAGGATGGCAGAGCCATATAGAAGCAGGCGAAGTGATGCAGATGGTCAAGGATGAAACTTTCCGTGAAATAGCAAAAAGGATTCATGCAGGACAAAATCCCAAAGAATACGAAATCCAGGAATTCATGAAAGACCTGATGAAG
Organism: Candidatus Brocadiia bacterium; assembly: GCA_013359215.1. Taxonomy (GTDB): domain Bacteria; phylum Planctomycetota; class Uabimicrobiia; order Uabimicrobiales; family JABWCH01; genus JABWCH01. The sequence continues at coordinate 8,039 of JABWCH010000206.1, forward strand.
AAAAACAATATGCATTGGGATGATGGCCCTATTGTAGCCATCAATGAACACGCCGCTGACCCCCATTTTGAACCAACACCAGACAACAGCTTTGCCATGAAAAAAGGAGATCTTGTTCTTCTGGATCTTTGGGCCAAAAAAAATCGCCCTGGCAGCATTTTTTACGATATTACCTGGATGGGCTATATTGGAGAAGAAGTCCCAGAAAAGCTAGAAAGCATCTTCCAGGTTATCCGCAGTGCCAGAGATACTGCCCTAAACCTCATCAAAGAAAAATTCGCTACAAACACCCTTGTATATGGATGGGAAGTCGATAAAGCATCCAGAGAAGTTGTCACATCCAAAGGTTATGGCCCATACTTTACGCACCGAACAGGCCATAACATCGGAGAACACGTTCATGGCAATGGAGTCAACATAGACAACCTGGAAACCAAAGACGAACGCAAAGTATTGCCTGGAACATGCTTCTCTATTGAACCAGGAATCTATATGCCCCAAGAAAAAATCGGATTCCGCACCGAAATCGACGTTTTTGTCACAGACGAAGGAAAAGTCCAGGTAGTCGGAGCAATCCAGGAAAAGATTCTTCCTATCATGAATTTGGTTTCCTTATAGCCTAACCCCGCCCACTCTAAAATAATCCGCATTTTCATAACCCATTGAAAAAAAGAACCACGGATAAACACAGATAAACCAGCTTAAAATTATCTGTGTTCATCTGCGTCTATCCGTGGTTCCAGTAAATGCTGAAATCATAATGGGGAAGTTATTTAAGTGGAATAAAATTTTTTGATGCTACAGGCGGTACTATTTTTGATTCCTTACAGAAGGCTTACATTCCGCTTATTATTAGAAATGAAATTTGGATCAAAAGCACTACATTTATTAAAAAAAATTGGGAAAATAGAAGATAGTGAAGAATTAACATTATTAAAACAAACAATTCGTATGTCAAAAGATATAAAAGAAATAGAAGAATATCTGGAAGATATTGCCAGAAGCTAGATGATGAGACAAAACACAATTCAAAAAACTTATCTTTGTACTCTTAGGCATGACTTAGAAAGCATTGAGAATTTTGAAGCTAGATTGCAAACCTACTTTAAGTAGCGTTTTTCGATCTATATTGCCATTCATTTCTATTTTCCCTGGACAAAGTCGAAGCCTATTGGCAATAATGGGCTTTGCCCATAAAAAAAGCATGTTTCGATAAACACAGATCATTCTCCCCCAAAACTTTGCCTCAATCCTGATTTTCCCAAGCCTGGCAGACAATCTGAAATTTCAGTTGCCACCAGGCAGAGAGCCAGGGGTCGTAGCCTTGGGTTTCTATTTCAGTTAGAAGACGGAAGGTATTTTTGGCAGAAAGAATAAAGGTGTCTTGGGTATCAGGGAAACTACCTCTTACATGATCTGGTGTATTTGCAAAATTTCTTCCTGGCTCAAAACAGGAGCTCCGTGCATACTGGTATTTTCCGCCAGCATGCAAGAGACAATACAAAAGAATAAAATCCATAGTTTTAACATCATCTTTTGATGCCTTTCTTCCTGCTATCTCTGTTGACTTGCACACGGCAAGGGTAGTCGAGGATGGCAGGAGTATAGTCTTCCAATCTCCACTGCCACACAGGCGAAACAAGAATTTCTTCTGCAACATTAGAAAAAGTAGGATACTCTGAATGTAGCTTCCAGGAAAATTTTGTCAAGAACAATCTTTGATACAAAGGAGAGATAGATACATCATAAGGCTTTCCTGCCATAAAAGACAGCCCTATCCTATCAGGAACATGGTTATATTTATAAGCCTTTAACTGGATAGAAAGAGCATGTCCCAGGCTTTCTGCTTCATGGGCAAGGGACAAGGCAAAAGGGCCTGATGCGATATTTTCATAAGAAAACAAGACTTTTTTTAAGCCTTTGCCTTTTTGCGCTGATGCCAGGCAATCTACCTTTTTTCCTGCGACTAAAGTGATCTCAGAACCAAGAGAATCATCCCATATCAACTGGAATCGCCTTATGCGCGAATCATTTCCGAATTCCATAGAAACAGGATATTCTCCATATTTGTCTATTTTCCAGGGCAATAAAGCGATCTCCAGAAAAGAATCCCAAAGATCATGGTATAGAATGTTTTTCTTTGCTCCTGCAATAAAAGCATGGGAATTCTTGATTCCATATATGGCATATAGATTTTGGGTACTTCCTGTAGACATCCATGACCATTCATTTCCATTAAAATGGATTCCTATGCCCGATTCTCCTACACAAAAGACATCATAGGAAGAAGAACACCAGACACTGCGGAGGTCTGCTGATGTCCCACCATCAACCCATGTCCAGATGTTGTTTTTATAGAGCAAGATAGTGCCGTTTGTTCCTACTGCATAGACACAATATTCTCTTTCTTCCCATACGCCAAAAACAGCATAGAGATCTTCTGTTGTGCCTGAAATCTCTCTTTGCCATAGACTATCTTCAAAACTATATTTCCAAATAGCCCCCTTTTCGCCTACAACAAAAATATTCTTACCCGCTATACCCCAAATGCCATATAATGTCTCATTTGTAATTTGTATAGGTGTATATTTCTTGCCATCATAATGAAGCAATCGTCCATTCCCACCCACAATATAGAGATTCTCTTCCGAGATTCCCCAAACACCATAAAAAGGCTCTGTTTTTAGCTCCATGGGAATGGCAATCTTCTTCCATTCCACACCATCATAATGCAAAAAAGCACCTGCCTGCCCTACAGCAAAGACATTATCATGAGAAAGACCCCAGATAGAATATAGATCCGAAGCGGTATGGGTCTCTTCTTCTTGCCAGGCAAGCCCATCATACTTTTGCATACTTCCTGATGTACCAGCAGCAAAAAAAATTCCTTCCTCAGTACCCCAGATAGCATAAAGATTTTTGTCTACAGGCTCTGGCACTGGTTCTTCCTCCCCACCACCGCCTTCTGAACAGCCTGCTAAAAGCCAAAAAATAAAAAAAATGAAACCAAGAAATGGAATTTTTGTCAACATGGTTATTTCCTAGAGATGAGAATAGTTTAGCGATGAGAATGAAATAGCTTCCCCATTAGGAGTTGCGCAAAGTTTATTTGGTGGAAAATTTTTGTAAAATTTTTCCCCCAACCCCCCTTTAAAAACTTTTATATGATTGCTAACACTGTTGGCTTAAGGATGTCTTGCATCCGTGAGCGTGAGTTCACGCTGATATCATGCTCTTGCCCAGGCATTTTGGGCAAAGAGGGAAAGCGAGCAGAAAAAAATAAAAAGCATCACAAAAACTTTTTTCACCGAAAACACAATATATACCCAACTTGCTAGTTGTAAATTTTGTTGAAAACAAAAAATAAAGAATTATACTCCTATCAAAAACAAATATGATTAGGAGCAATAAAAATGAAAA
>JABWCH010000207.1 GCA_013359215.1 Candidatus Brocadiia bacterium
TACGGCTACACTTGCGGCAATTTTGTCACTTTCTCCTCGCTCTCCGAGTGCCTCAAAATTTTCGCCTAAAATTATTTTTCGGATAGGCTCTAAATAAAAGTTTTTAAAGGAGGTTTGGGGTAAATTTTTGTAAAATTTTTTCCCAAACGGAAATTTCCTGGGTAACTTCTGAAATTTTATTTGGGAAGTGATAAAAAGATGCCATTCTTGAATTGTGATTATAATAGTTTTCGGGATGAGACAATTCCCTGGGATTATCAGGGGATAGAGCACTCTTGTGAGCAAAAGCCATGGATCATGGAGCAAAAAAATCCGCGTATTCTTGTCACAGGTGCAAAGGGCTGGCTTGGGCATTATCTCTTACATATCCTTTCCTATCCACAGAAAATAGCGGATATTCTATCTTTGGATTTGTTGCAAAAACCAGAATACCTTGAACAAAAAAGATATGAAGCCATTCAGTATCATTCTTTGGTCAGAAAAAGCAAAGATCTGGACGAAGCTATCGTTAGCTTCCGTCCGCAAATTATATTCCATTGCGACTATGTATGGCCTTTGGGGCAAGAAACCAAAAGCCATATATATGAAATCAATGCCAGACAAACAGAGCGTGTTTGCCAGGCTGCCATCAAAGCCGATGTTAAAAGGATTGTATGTTTTTCCGATTTTTCCCTATATGATACAGGGAACAAAGTGTCTAGTGAAGAAGATTGTTTGAACCCTGTGTCAGAAATGGGAAAAAGCTTCCAGATGGCAGAAGAAATCGCTGCCTCTTACCACCAAAAAAGAGGTCTTGAGGTTTATCATTTGCGTCTTGCTCCTCTTTATGGTGCTTTGATCCCTTGTGGAATCATGGTTCTGGGGAAGCTCATGGCGGATGGTATGGTTTTGGGGCCACTACAAAATATGCCTCATCGGATCTCTGTTCTTAACGCACGCGATATGTCTCTTGCTGCCTTGAATTTTTTACTTTTGCCTGCTTTGGATCATAGAGTTTTTAATCTGGCTTCGGAAACTATAGAAACCAAATCCATGCTGTCTGTTTTATCAGAAATTTTGCCAAAAAAGAAAATCCTAGGTTTCGAAACAAGGATTGCCCATATTATGAAGATAGGCTATCAGGAAAAAATCCAGATTCCCCAATCCTGGTGTAAGACTGTGGCTTCTTTTTTTGAAGAAACCCATGGTTTTTTCAACATTCTGCGAGCGGAAAAGAGGATACCAGCCTTGAGGGAGCAAACCTTGGATTATCTTTTTTCCTGGAAAGAGCTTTGTTTTGAAAGAATGCAAAATTCTTTAGGGATAAAACCTTCTCCTTCTTTGCTTCGGGAGAGCATCCAATATGCAGTAAAAGAAGGATGGAAAATACAAGAAACAGCCAAACGCGAGGGCATGGAAGAAAGGTATACTGTTTTGGGCGGAATCCAAAAAATGGTCGAGGCGTATTCTGCCTTTTCTATAGAGGAAGAAACAGAGTGTCTTTTTTTGGATGTTCCTTTGTTGGATCTTTCCATTGACACAAAATCCCTCTGGATCTTATTGGAAAGGATTTCTCATTTTTTTTGGGTTTCTTTGTTGCAAGGCAAAGGTGCAGGGGGATCGAAAGATTGGATCAGCTTTTTTCCTGATCTGGGAAAAAGCATATTAGAGCTGATTCAATATGAAAACCAAAGGGCAGGCTATCTTTTCCCTGGATCAAAACAAGAACGAGTGAAATGGCTGGTACAAAAAATGGGAGGTTTGAATGGAACACAGATCAGGCACTATGCTAATATGCTCTTGCTCAAAGAGATCCTGTATTTTTTTCATAAAGTAATTTTAGAATATAGTCATCTGGTGCAATTGCTTCCTGATAAAAATTATGGCATTTTTTTGGCAAGCGAAATTGGGGATTTGGGGATCGTTCTTAAGATAAAGGAAGGAAAAGCAAGCATCAGTTTTCCCAGACAAGAAATAGACAGTATCTCCCGTTCCTGGTTTTTCCCTAAACGGCTCAGCGAATTCCAAAAAATTTGCCGTCTTCATATTGCTTTGGGGGCAAGAATGGAGAAGTTTTTCAGCGATTTGTCCTCAGTTTCTTTTTTTAAAGCATTTCGCAAGGGTTTTGGAAAAGAATATCTGATTTCAGACGGGTCACAGCACTATACCATGATTGCGAAAGCCATGAGGAAAAGCAATGTTAATATCTATATTTTTTTAGATCAGGAAAATAAGGCTGCCTTTGGTTTTACTTTGAAAAATAAAAAAATCTTTATGGTAAGTTCTCTTTATCTTGGAATGATTAACCAGATGATAGAAGAAATCCAGGATTATGGAGAGATTATCCAGCTCTTGAGCAAAGCGAGTGCAGGAAAAGAAGAGGTCGCTTTTTTCAGGATACAAACTGTAAGGAAATTGCTTTCTGGCGTGATTGCACCGTCTCGGATTAGAAAGCTTGTTTTTAAATTGATGGAAAGAGCGGCAGGGCTATAGCGTTGTTTTTATGCTAGAATAAAAAAAAGAGGAACAGCCACGCTGCTCCTCTTTTTTAGGTAAATCATTTTATATTTATATGACATAGATTTTTTCCAAGATAGCAAACACAAAATTAATTCCCACTACAAAGATCTTTTTCGAAAATTCCTATCTCAAGACTATCGATATCTACGTCACAAATACTCTGAGCCCAAAGTGTGATTGCTGTCAAAAGAAAACTCATAATGGTTAAGCTGATGATAAATAACATAGTGTTACCCTCCCTTTCTTTCCTAAGTTGAAATTATTTTTTTTTAAGACTGATTTTTTTATTTATTGATCTTTATTACTTTCTACGTTTATTCTACAAAAAAAATTGTCACGGTACTGTCATGGTTTTGTAATTTTTTTGTAATGAAACTTAAGTTATTTATAAATAGATATTTAGATCCCAAAAAAGATCAAAAAAAAATACAAAAAATTTCCATAAAACTTTTTGTATTTTCTAAAAAAAAATATATTTTAAATATAGGTCGTCTCGATATTGTTGTTTTTATAAGGAGTTATGGATGCCTATTTATACACAAATACACGATTTCCAAGATAGTGCAATTCCTGGTAGAAAAAAAATAGCATTAATCCAGGTCGAAAGAAAAGAAGATTATGATTATGAAAAGCAAATTACAGGCTTGATAGCGCAGGCTCTTTGGGAAAAGGAATGCGACTGGCTCATTTTACCTCAGGGGACAGGAAGTGAACTGCTGGACAAAACAACAGCAAGGCTTATGGAAGAACACCAAAGAGATATGGTCGTAGTCTGTGGATCTTATTTGCACCAGGGGGAAAACCGATCTACTATTTTGATAAAAAAAGGAAAGAAACTCAAGGTATATTACCAGAAAAACCTTCATGGCAAAAAGGATGCAGAAGATATTTTCTGCCGTCATATTTTTGTGAATACGGGAATGGGAGACTTTGCCATTTTGTTTTGCAATGACAAGGTGGATAAGGAAGAGATGAAGTATTTAGAAAACCTTGTTGATTTGGTTGTTTTTCTGGATTTTCGCCCTGATGGCAAAGAATATGAAGAAGTTTTAACAGATTATTGTGTTAGTTCTTATAGTTTTTGTTTATATGCCAGCCAAAGCTTTTCCGATAAACAAGCTAATTCTGCTTTGTATTTCCCTTACCAAGATAGAGAAGCCAGGAAATGCCAAACTTTAGACAAACAAGAAAGCATCGCTATGTTTTGGATGGACATTCCTCTTTTGGAGGAAGGCAGAAAGGGATTTTCCTATCAAGATACACAGGGAAGGGTTTTATCCAATCCTTTGGCATCGCCTGTTACACACTACAATAATCCTGATTTTCGTTCTAAGGAAACCTGGATGAAATCGATAGGAGACAAAGAACAAGAGTTTTGCCCTGCCAGCTTTAACCTTCTTTTGGAGAGATGGCAGGCAAAGCCTAAGGGCAAAGAAAATTGGAAACTATACGAAAACCTACAAACATATCCAGTGTCTCCTTTGCCTTTTAAAATAGGCAGAACCATGAAAAGCAATTTGATTGTGGAAAACCAAAGGATCAGCAGCGTTCATGCTGAAATTTTTTCAGAAAATAACCAATATTATCTGAGAGACTTAGGCAGTACAGCAGGAACATACATTCTAAAGAAAAAAAAGCTCAAACTCACAGAAAACAAAGAATTTCCCATAAAATCAGGCGAATGCTTCTGGCTTTGTAAGACGTATTGCTTTTGTGTTCGGTTTGGGCCAGAAACATCTCCTATTCTGGAGATATGGGAACAGGATAAAAAAGTTTCAGAGCATGCAATCCATAGCTTTCCTTTTTTTATTGGAAAAGACAATCCAGCACTCTCTCTTGCCAAATACCACGGAATCAGTAAGCAGCACGTGGAAATTAGCAAAAAGCAAGGCGTATACTATATACGCGATTTGAAAAGCCGATATGGAACGTACATCGACCCTAAGAAAACTTTTGTCAAAATCAAAGCATCACTCAAAGATGATCCCTATCTTTTGGAAAATGAAAGCCTGTTTTGTCTTTCCAAAGAGGCTTTTTTTGTAGTGAAACTTGTACCTTCCCATCCAGACAATAGCACAAACAAAAAAATTGTTTATTCGCCAGAGCCAAAATAAAAAATCCTATTTTTCTTATTGAATTTTTCTAGTGAGAATAGTACGATTACACGCACTTCGTTCAAAATGCGATTTCCGTGTAAACAAAGTGCTGTATCTATGGTTTCATCCTAATACCATCTGGTGAATATATTTAAAATAGATTCTTTTGAAAGTATAAAAATTATGTTGGAAAGCTTGGAAAAATTGCATAGAGAATGTGAATTTTTATTGATTTCAGGAAAGCACAAAGAGGCTCTTCAAAAATATGAAGATCTGTCTAAAGTTTCTTGCGATCCTTTTGTATGGGCAGCAAGAGCAAAGCTTTTAGAAAATTTACATCGAGAGGATGAAGCAGTAGAGATTTTCGAAAAAGCAATCCAGATGAACCAGGGATCTGGACAGGCAAGACTGGAAATGGTTCGTTTGATTTTGGAAATGAAAGAAGAAGACGCAGGCTTGCTCAAAAAAATAGCAGAAAAAAGTCTAAAAGTCTTAGAATCCAAGGAAGAGCTTTGTCAGACATGCTGTATAGATAAAAAAAATAGCCAGGAAACCTGGAATCAGGAAAAAACCGTTCTCGATTTTAAAGACAAAGAACCATCTTGGGATGATAAAACGGTTGCAGGCGAAAGCTGCAAAACCTGGGATGAAGAGCAAACCATACTCAATTCTAAAGAAGAAAACAGAAATATAGAGCAGGATAAGACCGTTTTAAACCCCAGGAATCCCCAGGAAGATCCTATCTCTACCTTTGTAGAAAGAGGATTACCTCCAAGACAATCAGAAAACAACCTTCCGATTTCCGACAGCCTAAGCCCTGATTTGTTTTATATTGAGAATAAAACACAGAAGATTCCCTATGATGATGTCCCTCAGGAAAGCACTTCTTTTTCCGTTGTTTCTGATATAGGAAAAGATTCTTCAGCAGGCACAAAATTTGCCCGATATAAAATCATTAAAAAATTAGGTGAAGGGGGAATGGGCATAGTTTATAAAGTTTATGATCCTCAGGTCGATAGGGTTGTAGCGCTGAAGGTTGTCAGGAGTGATACAGTCTCGACTCCTGAGCAGGCGGCTCGCTTTCTGCAAGAAGTCAAGGCAACAGCAAGGCTGGAACACCCTGGAATTGTGCGCATCTACGATTTTGGAAATGCTCCTCAGCACTATTTCACTATGGAATACATTACAGGAAAAACACTCAGTGACCTGATCCATGAAGAAATCTTTCGCTGCAAAAAAGCCGCTAAAATCCTAAAAAGTATATGCTCTGCTATAGCTTGTGCTCATAAAGCCAAGATCATCCACCGCGATTTAAAACCATCTAACATCATGGTAGATGAAGCAGGAAACATCAAAGTCATGGACTTTGGTCTTGCTAAAATGGAAGGGGAAAGAAGCCTTTCCAGAACAGGCGATATTCTAGGAACTCCTGTTTATATGCCGCCCGAACAAGCCAGTGGACAAAAGAATGACTATCGCAGCGATATATATTCTTTAGGGGCAATAGGCTATGAAATGATTACAGGTAAGCCTGTTTTCAAAGGAGAAAATATTTTTAACATTTTGCATCAGGTCGCAAACGTAGATCCTGTGCGCCCCCAGTCTGTTAATGCTAATATCGATATTGAGCTAGATACGATTCTATTGAAATGCCTCGAAAAAAGTCCAGACAAAAGATACCAAAGCGTAGAAGATCTGGACGAGGAACTTACACGCTATCTCGAAGACCGTCCCATTTTAGCCAAACCCCCTGACACCGTCGCACGTGTCAAAAAATGGGTGAAAAGGCATAAAGAAATCAGTGCTGCTATATGCATTTTTTTCCTGGCAATTTTAGGCGGCTTTGGTGTACTGATATGGCTTATCATAACAACCACAGCTTTAGGAATCAACTCTGATATGGCATCGAACATTATGCGATGGAATATGCAAGAGCTTTCCTATGAGAAGGATGTAAAACCTCATTTTGAAAAAAGGGTAACAAGATGCAATCTTTTCTATCGCTATTGGGGAGAATTTTTCTTTCGCTATTCGGAGTTTCACCCTGCTGAACAGGAAAAGTGCTATAAAGAAGCAGAAGAAAAGCTTAAGCTCGCTATTTCCGATGCACCTAAAGAATACATCTCCTTATATTATCTTGCCATGATATACAGAGCCTGGGGCAAAACTCAGGAAGCTGACGAATATTTCTATAGACTTCTAAAATTGGTAAAAGAAGAAAGAAAAAATCCCAATGCTATACAAAACGAATTCCACCACGTTGGGAAGGCTTTGGAAGGTGTGTACGCTTTAAACGATATCCAGGAAAAAGAAAAAATAATACTAAAAATTCACGAAATCATAGCCAATTTAAAAGAATCCGTTCGTTTTAATGGTAATTTTTTCTGTTCTTTGAATGCTATAGGTGAATTTTATCAAAGATTGGCATCTTACGCTAAAGAAGATAAAAATCATTCACTAGAAAATCATTATTTGCAAGAAGCAGAAAAGTTTTTTGGAAGATCTCTCCAGGTTGGCCCAACTTATGTTATTGCCTATGTAAACAGGTCCAATCTTCTTTTTCAAAAGGCACTAAAAGAATTGGAAAATAACGGAACAGAAGAAAATGCTCTACAGAATATTCATCTAGCATGGAAGGATCTACAGAAAGCTAGATCCGTAAGCCTTAAAGGCATCCATACAAAAAGCATTTATTACAGTTCTCTACGCCTTCAGCTCCTCTTACAACAAAAAGAAGAAATCAAACTTCTTTTGCAAAGCCAGGAGAATACATTCAAAGAGGAAATATTAAAAGAGTTAGAAAAAGATAAAACCTTAGAAGAATTCAAAAAATATTCCAAAAATTTTAAAAATATAGACAAAGTATGGAATTATATGCTAAAAAATATTTAGTCCCTTACGATTGACATTAGGAAAAATTTATGAGATATACAATTCTTGGATTAGATGGAGGCGCAACCAAAATACGCGGAGCGATTTTGGCTCGTACTTCGGATCATGATTTTTTTTGCGATGGGACAACAGAAGAAATCCTTTACCGCGATTGTGAAGGGTATCAGGCTGGCTTTCAGAGCGTACCCATTCTTTTGCAACTAGAGCAGATGAGACAGAACAATATAGTCTTGAGCCAGGAAGAAGAAACGCAAGGCAAAGCCTTTATCCAGGCAGCCTTTTTGGTAATAGAAAGGCTGTATCAAAGATGCGAGGGTAATCCCTGCCTGATTGGGGTCGGTATGCCTGGTTTGAAAACATCGGATGCTCGCGGTATCGTAGCTATGGCAAATGGCCCAAGGATTCCTGGTTATGCAGAATCTTTAGAATTCATGCTAAAGCAAAAAAACATAAACTTAGCATCCCCTATTGCCAGGCTAGGCAGCGATGCAGACTATTGCGGTTTTGGAGAAATGTACAGCAAAGAAGGCAAAATGAAAGAAGGAAGCAATGTGTATTATCTGGGTATAGGCACAGGCGTAGCCGATGCCATGAAAATCCAGGGGGAACTTCTTCCTTTTGATAAAGCCAAAGGCTGGATTGCCAAAAGCTGGGAAATGCTTGGCAAAGAAGGAAAGACCTTTGAAAAGAAAATTTCAATGTCTGCTATAGAAGAAGAATACAGGCAAAAATCGCAAGGCAAATCTTTGCATGCAGGTGAAATTTTCCAACTTGCTTCCCAGAAAGATCCACTGGCAAAAGGAATTATAGAAAGCGTTGTTGCTCATCTTTCTCATCTGATTTATGACCGCATCCATACATTGGCTTTAGGAGGAACAACAGCACAATTCGCCGATGCCAAACGCATTTCTTTGCAGCCCAATCATCCTTTTATTTCAAGCCATTGGGATAAAATTGTGTTGGGACAGAGAATGGGACATCTCTGGGCTAAAGAAGAATACCAGGAATTTTTTCAAAATGCAGTATACACTGCTTTGGAGCAAAAAATTCTATCTTTACCTGAACCCTTTCGCTCTTTCTATCTTGAAGGAGAAAATGGGAGAAAAAACTTTTTGGTTGCCTCTCCTTTGGATATTGCTCCTGTTCTTGGAGCTGGCATTTGTGCTTATTTTATGGCAAAGGAAACTGTTAGTTAATAGAGAAATGGAATTCTATGAAAGTATTGCTTAGCAATGACGATGGTATTGATGCCATTGGACTCAAAATTTTAGATGGTTTGCTTCGTAGCTTATCTCATGAAGTATTTATTGTTGCCCCAGAACACCAGCATAGTGGCACAAGCCACACCATAACTTTACAAACGCCCTTGATTCCCAAAAAAGTCTATAAAGATGGCGTTTTTTATGGTTTTTCCATCAATGGCTCGCCTGCGGATTCTGTAAAGCTTGGGATCTCGGATCTATGCCCTAAGGATATAGACATTGTTGTTTCTGGAATCAACCTGGGAAACAACGCAGGGCCTGCTATCTATTATTCTGGAACAGTAGCTGCTGCTTTTGAGGGAGCGGCTGTTGGAAAAAGATCCTTTGCTTTTTCTTATGATTCGTTTGATGAGAAGAAATTCAAAGGACTGGAAGAAAGGCTTAGCCCCTTTTTCCCCGCCATTCTGGAGGCATGTACAGAAAAGCTGCTTTATAATATCAATATTCCTAAAACTCCCAAAATTAAGGGAATCCTAGTTACAAGGCAGTTCCTGGGGTTCTTTATGGACCAATACGAAAAAAAATTAGACCCTCGCGGCAGGGAATATTTCTGGCTTAAAAACGTCAGCTATTCAGGAGAGATTGTCCCTTCTGTGGCACAAACATACCAAAGTGACCTTGAAGTTTTAAAAGAAGGGTATATTGCTATAACACCCCTTCAGTTTGACCTCACAGGCTATGCTGGCTTAAATTCTCTACAGCAAAAGCTAGGAACATATTCCCAACCCTGATTGCTAGTTGATCAGGGACGTGACACCGATATGGGTAATGGTAGGGATAAGCGTAAATCCCCATACAAATCTTAATACCCTACTTGCTAGTCGAGTATGGACGCGACACAAGGATACAAGTAGTACCTGTAAACGAACTTCCAGTTTGTAGCTCTACGCTAATCCTGTATCC
>JABWCH010000208.1 GCA_013359215.1 Candidatus Brocadiia bacterium
TTTTGATGCGCCAGGCGGTACTATTTTTGATTCCTTACAGAAGGCTTACACTCCGCTTTTGTCTTGATTTTTTCCTAGAAAAGTTAACACCTATGACGTCTACGATTTATATTACCAGAAGATTGGACAAGATAGAGTCTTGTTTACGTTAGATTTTTTTTTCCCGATTAACCCAAGTCGTGAGTTTTACATTTTTCGCTTTATAGCAAAGGATAAACCAATGAAGTCACGAATATCTATTTCATTTTATGTTCTTTTTTTGTATGTATTTGCATGCTATGCTCAGGAATGGCCTCAAATATATGATTCTGCTTCCCGAACCTGGACGAATATGGAACAGGTGCAGCAGGCCATGGCTAAGAGCAAAGCAGTATTTGTAGGGGAAAAACACGATCATCAGTGGGGGCATTGTATTGAGTTGAATCTCTTGGAAGCATATTGGGAAACAAATGGAAATGTTGCCATAGCCATGGAGATGTTCGAGCGAGATGTACAGCATCTTTTGGATGGGTATCTTTCAGGCGAAATCGAAGAAGCATTTTTTCTTCGCCATAGCCGTCCCTGGGGTAACTACCAGACAGACTATCGCCCTCTGGTCGAATTTGCCAAAAGCCTACGCTTACCTGTTTTAGGCATGAATGTTCCTCGAAGGTATGCTGCCTATATTGCAGAGGGAAAAGACCAAATTCTTTTTGCCATGCCAAAGTACGAAAAGAATTTTATGGCCGATGAACTCCTTGCATTGCCAGGAAAATACAGAGACAGATTTTATGAAATCATGGAAGGACACGCTTCTCCTGAAGCCATTGAACGATATTATCGCGCTCAGTGTCTAAAAGACGATACCATGGCAAAATCCCTTCTGGAATTTTTCAAAAAAAACCCCAATGCCTGCGTCATTTCCTATGTAGGATCTTTTCATAGCGATGAGCGTCTGGGCGTAGTCGAAAAAGTACTCATGAAAAATCCTTCTATCCCCGTAATGACCATCAGCATCGTACCTGTTGAAGGTGCAGTAGAAGATCCTGAACAATATAGCCACCTCGCAGATTTCATCTTTTTCGCGCCTGGACAAAAAAAAGCAACACTGCCTGATGCTGATTTTTCAGAATAAAAAATAGCTATAGCATAGCATATAAACTAAGCGATGATAAGTTTCTGTATAGGAAATTATAGTTTTGTCGTAATCGTAATCGTCATGCGTGTTAAGTTATAAGTATTTTAAAAAGAATAGCTTGTATTAAACTCAACGCAGCAAACAGGTTTTATCTGAAGCGATCGCTCCGTGTAAGCCTTCTTATCCTTGAGTAGACAACATAATCTATTGTAAGACAAGCTATTAAAACTTAACACGTATGAAGTCTAGGTTTAGGTGGAAGTTTATTCTGCACTTCCGAAATTATTGGATTGCGCCACTTTGGGAAACTATCAAACTACACATTCTTCTAAAATTCGTACCAATTCTTTTTTGAATTCCTTCATGGATGCATGTCTTTTTTTAGGCCGCAATTCTAAAGATTTAAGGACAAATTCGTTGAGGGCAAGAGGGAATTGCATTCCTTCGCCTATTGGAGGCTTAGGGCGACTGGTCATTTGCTTTACAAGGATGTCTTCTGGCATTTCTCCTGTAAAAGGAACTTCGCCTTTGAGCAGTTCGTACAGAATGATGCCCATAGAATAGATATCGCATTGTGGTGTGAATTCCTTTTGCCATACTTCTGGAGCCATATAAAAGGGTGTCCCAATCGCTCCTTTTGTAAGCTTTAAGGTTTGGTTGAGCTTTCTTGCCATCCCAAAGTCTGCGAGATAAGCATGGTCACCATCTAACAAGATGTTTTCAGGCTTTACATCTCGATGGAGAATCCCTTGTTCATGCGAATATTCTAGTGCTTGCGCAACGGAAATAAAAATCGCCAGCAAGGGTGCTATGCTTTGGAATGTATGGGGCTTGGGCAGAAGTTCCATTCTTTGAGCTAAAGAATCGGGAATAAAAGGGGCAATAAAAAAGTACTCTCCTTGCTGCTCTCCTGACATAATAGGCTTTAGAATATGAGGATGGGATAGAGAATTCATGATAGAATATTCGCGTATAAAGCGTTCTCTGGCTTCTGTGGATAGCTTTTGCGGATCTAACCTTTTGATAGCAACAAAGTTCCTTTCTCCTTGCTTCCACCCTTTATATATTGTACAAGCACTTCCCTGCGCTATGCTATACAATGCATGATAAGAGCCAAAAACAATGGGGCAAGTCTGCTCCTGAGTTATGGACTCTCCATCTTGGATATTGTAATTTTTTTGTAGCCAGCCTGTATCTATTTCTCCCTGGCTATGTATTTCTTTGAGCCATTCTTCATCTTCTAAAGAAAGAGAATATTTTTCTTTTAGAACAGCCAGAATTCCTTCAAACCTAGATAAAATTTTCACGGTTTTCTCACTTCCTATCTTGGACAAGCCGAAACCAAAAAGCTATGAATCACGAATGAGACGAATAACTTTTTAGTTTCTATAGCATTTCATAATTTAACAGGAAAAGCATTTTATCACGAATTTCACGAATGACCGAATGGCACGAATGGATAATTTTATCTTTATTTCTTTATTTATTCGTCTTATTCGTATCATTTGCATCATTCGTGATTTCAATATTTTTCTTTTTCGTCCGTGAAAAATCTTTACACTTTTACTATGTTACGCTTTGCATAACTTTTTTTCACGATGAAACTTTAGGGATAAGCAGAGCGTAGTGTAAGCCTTCTGTAAGGAATCAAAAACAGCCCGCCTGGCAAATCAAAAAAATGGATTCGACTCTTGAGCCTGGCATAAAAAAAAATGGGGATACCTGTTTTTTTGATTCCTGAAAGAAGGCTTACACGAAGCGAACGATTCAAATAAAACTCGCTTATAGAACCCGCTTTCTGCTTAAAATTTCATAAGAGATTTCACTCGTAAGTGACTATTGAGAGACAAGAACCATAATTTAACATTGTCAAGTGAATTATTTTTTTCGCATTCCCAGAGAAAGCCAGACAAAGCCGCCTATCAGGCTGATGAGCATCTGGCCTATTTTTACCAGGATGGACAAAACAACGGCCTGTTCTGGCGGAAGCCCGACTTTGGTAAACATAAAGCTATAGGCTGCTTCGCCAACGCCCCATCCCGCAAGAGAAATAGGGAGTGCCATAAGCAAAAATCCTATTGGCACATAAACAAAATAGGTATACCAGGGAATTGTATGGATTCCTAATGCCAGGGCAAAACCATACACTGCAATGTTAGTTGATATATGGATAAAAAAAGTAATAGAAAAGCACTTGAACAACACTTTTTTGTGTTCCTGGTAATCATAAAAAGTTTGCAAAATGCGAAAAAGGGCGTTATTTTTTTGATAAACCCATTTTTTGGGGCAGCAAAAAAAGAAAATAAGTCCCAACACCATGGTGAAAAAGCAGGAAAAAATGAGCAAGGAAGCCAGATAGAATTCGGCTTTACCCCATTGTAGTGTAAGAATCAGGGCAACAAGGACAATCAGCGAGGCAAGTCCAATGACCCTGTCAATGAGAACAGCGATTAAAGATTTTGCAATCCCAGATGACTCTTTGCTAATATAGTATGCCTTGACAAGATCACCGCCAGTAAATCCTGGCAAAAAATTGCCAAAAAACAGTCCCATAAAAGTTACCTTCAGCGATTGGGAATAGCCCAGAATTACCTTCTGGCTTGCGAGAAGCCACTGAAAGCGCAAAGCTCCGATAATCGCATTGAGCAGAAAAAAAAGCACAAAAGGAAGAAAAAGCTTGACATCCAGCTTTTTCAAAACGCTTACAAAACCCATTTTAACAGAAAACATCCCCTCTTTGCTTTTCTGAAGCTTTTCTTTTTCCAGCCACAAAGATTCCCCTGCTGTTTTCAAAGAAATGCCATCATCGGATATTCTTTCTATAAACCCTTGAACTTTTTGTCCATTAGCAAGAAAAATTTCATCCTGAAAATGGATCAAGTGGAAAAAAAGATAGTAAAAAAAGCCCAGAGTGATAAACAGTCGGATAAAAAAGACAAGAGCTTTCTTCAGATTTGAGCTTGCTACTTTTTCAGGTTGGCTTGATACCATTTTTTCCAGGACTCCTTATCGCTGCCAAATTTATTTTTTGTAGATTTTTCCAAAAGCAATAGAGAATGAAAACGAACAGAAGCCTCCTGGTCGTCCAGAGAGTCTATTAGAGCAAGAGTGGTTTCTTCTTCAGATTGCATATACTGGATGCTTTTTAGAACTTTCAAACGAACCTGCAAATCAGGGTCTTTCAGCAAAAGCTCAGTAAGCTTAGGGATGGATGACTTGGATTTTAAAGATCCCAGGCTTTGGACTGCTTCCATTCTGACTAATGGATTCTCATCATAGAGGGCTTTTTCCAATAGGGGAATGAATTCCTTTCTGCCTTCTAATGCCATAATTCTCGCAGCCAAAGATCGGACAATCATACTTTGGTCTTTTTCCAAAGCATCTACAAGCAACTTTTCGCTGGTTTGTGTCTTTACGTTGAAGTATAACCACTGGATGGCTTCGCATCTTTCTATTGCAGATTCGCTTTTCAATTTCTGGAGATGTTGGTTGAAGCTACTGCAAGCGCATAGAAAAATAAAAAAGATAAGAAAAAGTTTTTTGGATAAACGCATATTCCTGATTCTCTGCTATAAGGTTTATTTGTCGATACACTGGATTCCATATTTGTGGATCATCTGGTCTGGTTCATAGGAAGACTTTGCTATCCTCAGGGCCAGATTCCCCATGTCTTGTTCAAAGTTCATGTATTGTATATGAGATGGCATATTCTGCGCTGCATGGCTATACATATACTGATATAGCCCTTTGAATTTGCGCAGGCCCTTGGCAAAATGAACAGCAACCATTTTCGGATGCAATTCCTCTAAAAGAAGAAATCCGCCAGGCTCTTGGTCTAAATAATAGAGATAGCCCCAAAGTCCAAGCTGTTCGAATTTTTCCAACGCTTCCTTACAAGAATCGTAGTCTGTCTCGTCTGGCATACTTCTAACATCTTCCTGCCATTTTCTCAAAACGAGCTTTGCGTCTTCTATGTTGGACTGATCTATGGTTTTAGGAACAGGGCTATAGTTGCTTAAAAATTGCTTTACCAGGTTTCTCTTCCCCTGTAGCTCTCGGCCTCGATAAGAACGCATCTTTTCCACAGTGTAGACATAGTCTGATTCGTCCACATCATGAAAGATTTTATAGCGGTCTTGAGGAAAAAGAGGAAGCAAAGGTTCAGGAACAGGGTAAAGAGTACCATATTGATGGATTCTATTTGCTATAACTTCATGGGAAAGGCAGGAAAAGCTTTCTATTGGAAAATGGAAATAGCTTTTTTTCCTTGTTTTCCCAATGACAATCGGGACATTGTTTTCCCAGACAATACGGTAGGCATGCGTCTGGCGAAAAAGATAAAGATTCGCAAAGCTGTATTCTGAAATATCATACCCTAGATTTTTCAAGGGCATATTGGAAGCATGTCGTAAATCCAAAAATTCCCCTTGATCTTCATTTCTTTTATTTTGCAGATTGCTTTCTACTAATAGCATGAATTCTCTTTCTTTTGCATGGCAAGAACCTTAAGATTGCTGCCAGGTCATAAGACCGTGTTTTACAAATTCAAAACTGTGTACCTGGCCTGGATATTGTTTTAATGTCTGGATCACAGCAAAACGGGAGTTCCCAGGACAATAGAAAGTCATGAAACCACCACCGCCCGCTCCTGAAAGCTTACCGCCAGTAGAGCCAGCAGCGATGGCTTTTTCGTAAATTTCATCAATGATGGAATTGCTAATTTGCTTTGCCATCTGCTTTTTGTATTGCCATCCAAAATCCAGAATTTTGCCAATTTCGCCAAAATTGCCCTTTAGGATTGCTTCTTTCATGAGCAGTGCCTGCTCTTTTACCTTATGCATAGCAGCAACAGAACCTTCTTTTTTTTCTTGCACATTTTTTTGCTGTTCCTGTATGATATTAGAAGAAACTCGGCTGATTCCTGTGTAGTATAGAACAAAGTTCCAGTCCATTTCAGAAATATAGTGCTGTCTGATTCTCAAAGGGTTGACAATGACCTTGTCATCTGCATAAAATTCCATGAAATTGAACCCGCCAAAAGTCGCGGCATATTGGTCTTGCTTTCCCCCTGACATGCCTAAATCCTGGCGTTCGATCTGGAAAGCAAGGTGGGCAATATCATAATCACCTAAAGGCAGCTTGAGCCATTCGCAAAACGCGCCTAAAATGGAGACGGTCAGAGTAGAAGATGTCCCCAAACCTGAGCCTGGAGGCGCGTCTACATAGGTAGAGATATGGAAAGAAAGGGGCTTTTTGACAAAATCGCGGACGATTCGGTTATAAACGCCTTTGATTAAAGAAAACTCTCCGTTGATTTCTAAGGCATCAGAAGAAGGCATTTCTGTCTTCCGCCCTAAATCCATTTCTTCCATAATGATTTTACCATTGTCCATAGGCTGGATCGTGGTATAAGAATACATATTGATCGTTGCGTTGAGAATAGCTCCACCATAAATATCAGAGTAAGGGCTTACATCTGTACCACCACCTGCTAAACCCAGGCGTAGAGGTGCTTTAGATCGTATAAACATAAGATATCCTTTTTGCAAAAATCTATACATTAGCCCTGCCAACTTAACTTGCTGTATTTGAACAAATGCCTATCAATTTTTTCCAAAAATTTTTTTTTATAGACAAAACCTAAATAAGCATTTATCATACTTGTTGTCAACAAAAAAAGCATGTTTTCTTTTGAAAAACATGCCCAAAAATAAATTGTGCTGTGATTCTATAGTCTTTGCAATGCTAAATCAAGGAGAAAATATATTGCGTTTCTTTTTGTGTACACTTTTCATCTGGCATGGATATAAAGAGTTAGTTTTGCTTCAAAAAAAATAATTTATTTAATATATTGATAAATATATAATTAAATATATAAATAAAAAATAAAAAATATTATTCCTATTTTTTTTTGCACTTTTTTAAAAAATCTACAATATTATTAAATAGGCTATACTTTTGCAGATTTTTGCACAAAAGGCACAAAAAAAGGAACACAAAAAGCAAAAAAAGATATAACCCCCCATATATCTAAGTATATAGCTAAATTTTTTTGCATTTTGAGAGATTTTGTGTTTTTTGTGCAAAAATTTGACGATATAATCTATTTTATTATAATTAGTTAAAAAAATTTGTCAAACTATAGATAGTTTGACAATGTTAAACATTGGATAGTTTAAAAAATATCTTTTTCTTATCACGCTAGGAAAAAACCTTGAAAAGAAAAGGCTTTCAAAAACAAATTCCTTTATTAGAGGCACAACATGAGGAGGAAGAGTGTAATATTTCCGTCCAGAGTCTGCCTCAAGAGATTTCTTTAGAAACTGCCATTGAAGTTGCCTATCATGATGATATCCAATGGATAGAGGGAAAACTAAGGCAAGGTGTCTCTGTTTTGGTTGCCTGCGATAGAGATTTGACAGACTTTCTATTGAAAAATATAAAAGTGCATTTGGAAAAGAAAGAACAAGAAATTTTATATATGGACATTTCTGCAATAGAAATGCTTCAAGTTTCTGCTGTGCAGGATATTCATGCCTGGATTGAAGAAAAATTGCAAAAATATACCTATGCAAGACAGAAAAAAAGTATTTTAGCTATTCCTAATCTGGATCTTTTTTTGGAGAGTGTAGAGCAAAAAGCTTTAATGGATATATATTCTATTGTTACTTTGCTAAGTAAATTTCCCCAGGTTACATTGATGGGCTTTCATGAGCATGGCTTTTCTTTGCCTACAAAACTTTCATCCTTTTTCTGCGCTAAAAAAGAAATTTTTGGAATGCCGAGAAATTCTCTAAGCAAACTGGTACGAAAACAAGAAGCAGAAAAATGGAACCTAAAGCATCTCAACATGGTTCGCTTTCATAAATATGTTTCTGGATTAAATCCATTGCAGCTACGAAAAACTCTGGAATATATAAGTTCTTTGCAAGAAGAAGATGCTATGGATTCTCCAAACATTTATAATCAACTAAGAGACATCCATCGCTCTTGTGGTTTTGATCTTCCATGTATTTCTTTTGAAAGAGACGTTGCTGGTCAGGCTGAGATCAAAAAAATCCTCCAGGAAGAGATCATCCAGCCTTTTCATAAAAGAGATGAGCTGAATTATATTTCTGAAGTAAAGGCAATCGAGCAGGTGATTCCAAAAGGAATGCTTTTTTCTGGGCCATCAGGAACAGGAAAACTTTATATTGCAAGAGCCTTGGCCTCATCCCTGGATGCTGTTGCTACCATCATTTCTTGCCCTGAATTAAAGATGAAGTGGGAAGATGAAGGGAAAAGCTATATTCAGAATATTTTTTATAAAGCAAGGCATTGCTCTCCTTCTATGATTATTTTTGATAAACTTGATGCTCTTGCTGCTGCCCAAAGCTATCAATCCAGTGGATTGGAATACACTATACTCAAAGAGTTGGTTCGCCAAATGGATCATATCCAAAAAGAAGAGATGGTCTTTATCGTTGGCATAACAAGCGTTCTGTCTACTCTTGATCCAGCCTTACTCAGACCAGGCAGGTTTGAATTGCATATTCCCTTTTCCTATCCCAACAGACAGGAACGCAAAGAAATCATGGAATTATATAAAAATAAATTCTCTCTTCCTCTTACTCAGGTTCAAATAGATGAAATAACGCAAGTTACATCAAGCTATCTGACTATGGAGAATGGAATTAAGTTTTCCGCTGACCATCTTTATGCCTTATGCCGCTTTTTGCATAGAAAAGTTACTTTAGGAAACCAGAAGTGCATATCGAGGAAAGATATACAAGAAGCTCTTGGCAAAATAGCTAAATATGAAAATAAAGGAGAGCTGTCCCAGGAAGACAAGTGGCGAATCTCAATCCATGAAGCAGGACATTGTATTATATCACAATTGCTTGGCATGACAGAGCATATTCCAAGCGTTTCTATCATTGCTGAAGACATCTATTTTCCCGATTACAATTCTGTAGATACAGGCTATAAAAAAGCCATTCTAAGCAAAGAAACCCTTTATGATAGAATCTGTTTACAGCTCGCTGGAAAAATAGCAGAGGAAGCTATTTTGAACGATACATCGACCCTGTGTATGCTGGATTTAGAGCAAAGCACGAACATAGCAAGGGATATGGTTGAAATATATGGAATGGGAACTCATACAGAATCCATCAATTATAGAAAGATAAGAACCAACAAGAAATCCACAGACCATCCTAGATATCTTTCGCTAAGAAGCCAAAATACAATCGATAGCGAAGTGCAAAATATCATTTCTACACAGTACAAAAGATGCCAAAAAATGGTCAAAGAAAACGTAGAAATCTTAAGAATTCTCAGTTCCTTTCTTCTCGATATAACCACTTTAGATAAAAAGCAATTAGAAGATTTTTTCGCAAAGCATTCCCTAAAAACAGCGGATTTGTAATAATTTACGCGAATGAAATTTCTATAAAAACTATTCGTGCCATTCGACCATTCGTCTTATTCGTGATAAAAATCTTTGCTTTTTCGGCAAACATCTCACTTCTTAGTTTCTATCTCGGACA
>JABWCH010000209.1 GCA_013359215.1 Candidatus Brocadiia bacterium
GAATGTGCTGGTTGATATGATTGAAGAGAGCGATCATTTTTTCCGTGGGCAAGAAGACAAAGTATCCCAATGGATATTGGAAAAATTTTAAAAAAGAGTGATAGATCATGGAAGAAAAAGATATATTTCTGCAAACATGGATGAAAGATGCAGCCTTGGAAGATATATATTCTAAGGTATTAGAGGGAAAACGCCTTTCCAGAGAAGATGGTATACGGTTGTATCAAAATCCCAATTTGCTTGCTGTGGGAAAGCTGGCCGATATAGTAAGAAGAAAAAAGAATGGCAATTATGCCACCTATGTATATAACCAGCATATTAATTATTCTAATATATGCCTCAATCGCTGCCGTTTCTGCGCTTTTGGAAAAGATGAAAATGCCCACGATGCCTTTGAACTTTCTCTCGAAAAGATCGAAGAGGCCATACAACAAAGAATGCAAGAGCCTGTTACAGAAATTCATATTGTTGGTTCGATTCATCCCAAATTTTCTTATGCGTATTATCTTGGCATAATAAAAACAGTAAAAAGGCTTCGTCCCAAGGCGATTCTCAAGGCGTTTACTCCAGTAGAAATTGCCCACATAGCAAAGTTAGCCAATATGCCCGTAAAAGATACATTGCAAGAACTCCACGCTGCTGGCCTGGATGCCTTGCCTGGGGGAGGCGCGGAAATTTTTAGCCATCGAGTGCGCCAGGAAATGTGTCCAGAAAAACTTTCTGGCGAAGAATGGCTTAATATTATGAAAACAGCCCATCGCCTCGGAATCCAGAGCAATGCAACCATGCTTTACGGCCATATCGAAAGAATAGAAGAAAAAGTAGACCATATCCTTGCAATTCGAGAGGCACAGGACGAAACCCAGGGGTTTTTGTGCTTTATTCCTCTAGCATTTCATTCTCAGAATACTCCTTTTGCTTATCTGCCAACCACCTGTGGTATAGAAGATTTGAAAAATATTGCTGTATCTCGGCTGCTGCTGGACAATGTGCTTCATATCAAAGCCTATTGGATCATGCTTGGCCTGAAGCTTGCACAAGTAGCTCTATCTTTTGGCGCAGATGATCTGGATGGAACGATTTTCGAAGAAAAGATTGCTGGGATGGCAGGGAGGACTTCTCCTGATTCTCTTACTGTAAAAACCTTGCAAAACCTCATCCAGGAAGCGGGATTCATCCCCAGAGAGCGCAATACCTATTTCTATTCCATAAAAAAAGGATAGCGAAGCATGAAAAATATTATCAACCGCATAATGGAATCAAAACGCATCAGCATAGAAGATGCTATGGTTTTATACGACAAGGCAGATCTTCTCACTTTGGGCCAACTGGCAAACAATATCAGAAAAAGAATCCACCCTGACCCTGTTGTTACGTATATAATAGATAGAAACATCAACTACACGAACATTTGCCAATCTCAATGCAAATTCTGCGCTTTTTATAAACAGGAAGGCGCGCGAGGCGGCTATATTCTCACGCAAGAGGAGCTTTTTCAAAAAATTCGCGAAACGATTGCGCTAGGCGGCCATCAGATTATGATTCAGGGAGGATTGCATCCTCATCTTGGAATGGAATACTATGAAAAGATTCTAGGCGATGTGAAAAGGGAGTTCCCAAACCTATGGATACACGGATTCTCACCTCCTGAAATCATTCATATATCCAGACTTTCCAAGCTTTCCGTTCATGAAACAATCCAGAGGCTTCAAGAGGCTGGCCTGGATTCTATTCCTGGAGGAGGAGCAGAAATTCTTGTAGATAGAGTGCGGCAGCTCGTTTCGCCCATCAAATGCAGTACATCAGAATGGCTCGATGTAATGAAGAAAGCCCATAATTTAGGAATGCGGACAACGGCTACGATGATGTTTGGACATCTGGAAATACCACAAGAAAGATGGGAGCATCTGGAAAAGCTGCGAACCTTGCAAGACGAAACAAAAGGCTTTACTGCTTTTATTCCATGGCCTTTTCAGCCAAAAAATACACAAATTAAAGTAGAGGAGAACACAGGCAGCGGCTATCTTAGAATGCTCGCCATTTCGCGGATTTTTCTCGACAATTTCGACAATATTCAGGCATCTTGGGTAACGCAAGGCAGCAAGATCGCGCAGATAGCTCTTTTCTTTGGTGCGAATGATATGGGAAGCACCATGATCGAAGAGAATGTCGTGAAAGCAGCAGAAGTGACATTCCGTCTTTCTGAAAGCGAAATTTGTTCCATGATCGAAGGTGCAGGATATAGAGCATGCAAAAGAAATATGCTCTATCACATTCAGGATTGAAATATGCAAAATAAACCTTTTTTTTTAGGGCAGATTGCCTTTATCAATACATGGCCTGTTTACTATGGATTGCATCCAGAAAGCTGCAATCCAGAAATCCAGATCATTGCCAGGCCACCGTCTGCTTTGAATGCGATGCTTCATAATAAGGAAATTGATCTAAGTGCTATTTCAGCAGCAGAATATGCTTTGCATTTTCAGGAATATAAGCTGATTCCTCATCTTTCCATATCCTCTTGCGGAGAGGTAGGGAGCGTATGCTGGTATTCCAGGATTCCCTTTTCTGATTTGCATCACCAGAAATTTTTAGTCACAGAGGATTCTTTGACTTCTGTATGGTTATCTAAAATTCTATTTCAAAAGATGTTGGGCATTTCTCCTGATTTTATTCCAGGCAAAGTTACTATGGATGTTCTATCGGATACAGACTGTAAAGCCTTTCTTTGCATTGGGGATCAGGCTTTACGGATGCAAAACCAAGCACAAAAATCATTTCCATATTACATGGATTTAGGCAAAGCATGGTATACTCTAACGCAAAAGCCCTTTGTTTTTGGTGTCTGGGCTGCCAGAAAAGATTCATTGCAAGAATTTTCTTCTGTAGCAAAAAAAGCCATAGAAATGCTCTATAGATCCAAAGAGCAAGGAATGAAATCTCTGGATATCCTTTCTTGCAAGGCTGCTCAGATATTGAATCTTTCTTATGATTCCTGTTTATCTTATTTTCAGCATTTACAATATGATTTATCTCCAGAGAATATCGAGGGAATGAAACTTTTTTTTCATGATCTTTATGATCATAGCTTGATTCCCAAAGCAGTAGAAATAGAATTTTGGGAGTAAGCAAATTTTTATACAAAGGGGACGAAAATGAAAGTACTTCTTGCTATTTTATGCTTTTTTACTCTATTGTTAGCAGAAAATTATACATGGAAAATCGCTGTTTTTGCCCCAGAAAAATCCCCTTGGATGCTTGCTATGAAAAAGCTGGCAGAGTCTGTTGAAAAAGAAAGCGGCGGTAAGCTTATCTTGCAGTTTTATCCAGGAGGCGTTGCAGGAACAGACCAGGATGTATTGGATAAGATGAAAAAAGGTATTTTGCAAGGAGCAGGGGTTACCAGCGATGGACTTGGTGTGATTCTCCCAGAAATTCGGGTTCTGGAATGCCCTTTCCTTTTCTCTTCCTATGCAGAATTTGACTCTGCCCTGGAAACCATGTCCGATCATTTTAAAGAGAAGCTTGCGCAAAAAGGCTACGTCCTTTTAGGATGGACAGACCAGGGCTTTGTCTATCTTATGTCCCAGAAACAAATCGATTCCCCTTCCGCGCTTTCTCAGACTCACTCTTGGGTGTGGAAAAACGACCCCCTGGCACTTGCTTTATCCGAGGCATTCCAAAACCATTATATAGCTTCAGAACCACAGGATGTTCTTTTAGCTTTACAAAAAGGCTCTGTTGATACTATATACATGACTCCTCTGGCTACTCTGTTTCTGCAATGGTATATGCATACAAAGTACTTTTTGGATATGCCTGTTGCTAATGCCATAGGAGGAATGATAGTATCCAAAGCAGAATTCGACACTTTGCCAGAGAATTTGCAGCAATTGCTTAGAAAAAAAGCAGCCTACTATACAAAACAAATGGTAAAAAACACCAGAGATTTAAATGAAAAAGCAACCCTGGTTTTTAAGAAAAAAGGCATACAATTTCTGATTCCTTCCTTAGAAGCCAAAAAAGAATTCCAGGAAAAAGGAATCCAGGCAGCCAAAAGCCTAACTGGTAAACTCTATTCTCTGGAACTTTTGGAAAAAATCGCAAAAAAATAAGTTTACCCATCGCAAGAGCCAGGCTGTGTATCCTCGCTCTTCGATTTTTTTTCATAAAATATTTATTTGCAATATATTATAGTTGTGTCTGTCCTTATTCTTCTAAGGAATCATAGCAATTCCAGGATAATAGAATTCATGACCATCCATCCTTTTGGTGTCAGGACAACATGGTCTGGCTTCATCTCTACCAAGCCTTCTTTTATAAGATTTTGGATTTTTTTAGATGGCGTTTTTAGTAAACAAGAAGGGATTCCTTCCTGGGTTCTGGCCGCAAGCATGACCTTCTCTAAATGGATTTCTTCTTCTGTGAGAATAGAGGCTTCTCTTAGCTTCTGAGAAATCGAAGAGCAAAAAAAATCCTCACTATCTTCATATTCAAACCTTTTTTCTTGCCAAAAAGAATGGGCAGATGGCCCAATCCCCCAATATGGCTCTCTTATCCAATATTTTGAATTGTGTCTGGAGAAATAGCCAGGCAAGGCATAGTTGGAAACTTCGTAGTGGATATACCCTTGAGAAGTGAGATAGTCATGAATCCATAGATATTCTTTCTCAAACTGGGCTTCCTCTGTTTTCATCTCTTTATCAAAAAAAGGTGTCCCTGGCTCTATGCTAAGGCCATAGCAGGAAATATGGGGTGGCAGATAGTTTTCTACCAAAAACCTGGTGGTATTTTCAATATGCCTGTTGGAAAAAGAAGGAATGGCAAAAATAATATCCACACTAAAGTTAGGGAAGTATTTTTTCGCCATTTTTAAGCATTCTATTGCATCCTCCTCGCTGTGTATTCTCCCCAAGAAAGACAGCACATCCGCCTCCATGCTTTGTATCCCAATAGAAAGTCTGTTGATGCCAAGGCTATGGTATTGCTCTATTTTTTCTTCATTTACAGTTCCTGGATTTACTTCTATAGTGATCTCCTGGAGTGGGTATTTTTGCATGAGCTGAGGCATTAAAATTTTCCACTCTTGGTAAGGCAAAAGAGAGGGAGTTCCTCCACCTATATAAAGAGTATCAGGTAGTTCCTCGGAATCTTCCCAAAGATGTCTGATTTCCTCTATGTCCCGCAATACAGATTTCCTATATTGTGGAATTATGCTTTCGTAGTCTGTGAAAGAATAAAAAGAGCAATACTCGCATTTTCTTTTACAAAAGGGAACATGAAGGTAAATTCCTGGATGGCTCATATCTGTAGCAAAGTCTCTAAAATGCCTAGACAAATTGCCGCATATATGGCTGCTGCCAAATCGTCCAGAAGAATTCCATAGCCGCCTGGCAATTTTTCGCATTTTTTAACAGGATAAGGTTTGGCTATATCAAAAAGTCTGAAAAACAAAAAGCCCCCTATCCATGTAATAAAAGAAGGTGCGAAAAAAAGAACAGTAAGAAAATATCCTGCCACTTCATCAATCACAACACATCCAGGGTCTTTTTTTCCAAAATGCTTTTCTGCCCAATCCCCCACGGCAATGTTTGCAAAGCTGGCAGCTAGAAAGCATCCTAGAATCACAAAAAAATGAGCTAAACCAAAATACCATAAAGCAGCATAGCATAAAGCTGCCCCTAAAGTTCCAAAAGTCCCTGGTGCGTATTTTATCATCCCTAAATAAAAAAAAGTTGCGATAATTTTTCTGAAACCATTCATTTTAAATATTTCTCCTTCATTGTCCGAAATGTGACATTGTTTAATTATGATTCCATAATATATTATTTTTCTGGAAAAGCAAAGTTTCTTCTTTTATAATGTTTTCCAATTTTTGTTGTTATAACTTTTTCAAGAAAGGGTCAGTTTATGGCCGACCATTGGTTGTCTTTTGTTTATCAGTATCTTGTAGGTGGATTTTTCTTTTTCTTTATTATCTTTGCTGCGATCTATACAAAGGTGCTTGTTCTGCAAACCAAAGAGGGAAAGCGGACGTTCATCATGCTTTTTGGTGGTTTTCTTTATTTTTTTATTGGTCATGCATTGTGGATCTATTTTATTACAAAATAAGGAAAGGGCTGTAGCGTGAATATTACTGTGCATTTCTCAGACTATATTGTCATTGGCCTCTATTTTATAGGCATTACAGCATGTGGTTTGTGGTTTGGTCGTAACACAAAATCCACTCATGAGTTCTTTTTTAGTAGCCAGCGTTTTTCCTGGTGGCTTGTTGCTATTTCATGCGTTGCCACATTGGTCGGATCTTATAGCTTTATCATATATTCAGAAATCGGCTTCCAGGCTGGTATCAGCTCGATCATGTGCTACACAAACGACTGGTACATCATCCCCCTTTTTATTCTTGTCTGGCTTCCTATCATATACTATTCTCGTGTTGCCTCTATCCCAGAGTATTTTTCCCGAAGGTTTGATGAAAAAACCCGAACAGCAGCCTTATGTATCATCTTGATCTATCTGGTTGGTTACATTGGGCAAAACCTGTATACTATGGGTGTTGCTATGAGAGGGATTTTAGGTATTGACCTTTATGTATGTGTTGTTGTCGTAGCCATTATTTCGCTATTGTATATGTATCATGGAGGCCAAACTTCGGTTATCATGGCGGATTTCGCCCAAGGCTTGATCTTGGTTGGTGCTGGCTTTGCTGTTTTTGCCTTTGGTCTGATGAAGCTAGGTGGGTTGGAAGCCTTCTGGAACAACCTGCCAGTGAGCCATAAGCTCCCCTTTGCAGGATTCAATACTCCTGTAGAATACCATACTGTAGGGGTTTTCTGGTCGGATGCTATCACAGGAAGCATTGCTTTCTATTGCATGAACCAGGCAATGCTTATGAGATTTATGTCTGCCAAAAGTGTGCGAGAAGGCAAAAAAACCATTACCATCGTAATTTTGGTTCTTATGCCCATTGCAGCCATTGCAGTAAGCAATGCAGGATGGCTTTATAAAGCCATGATGCCTACAGATATAGGGATCGCTAAAAATATTAGTCCAAAAGACATTTTTGTTTCTGTTGCCAATTTTGTATGCCCTCCTGGAGTTTTTGGTTTTGTGGTTGCAGCCTTGATTGCCGCACTTATGTCAACAGTGGACGCTTTAATCAACGCTGTTTCTGCTGTTGCTGTCAACGATATATGGCGAGCTAAAATCAGACCAGGGAAATCAGACGAATACTATCTGAAAGCAGCCAGGAACTTTGCTATTGTAGCCACAATTCTAGGCATCATGCTAGTTCCTATGTTTGCTCAGTTTAAAAATATTTTCCAAGGATTTAGCCATTTTACCTCTGTTGTAACCCCTCCCATGGTTGTTGTGATTATGCTAGGAGCAGTTTGGAAAAGGTTTACACCTGCTGCTGCATTCTATACTCTTGTTTTAGGCTTTATCATAAACTGCATATCTTTATGGATTCCTGCCCTTGTCCGTCCTTTTGCTCATGGAGAACAAGGCGATGAATACAGCTATATGCGCTCTTTGTTTGGCTTTTTGGCCTCCATTGCCATTGGAGTTGGAATAACTTTCTTTACCAAACCAAAAGAAGAAAAAGAAATATCTGGCCTTGTGTTAGCAACCATTCCAGAAGCGCAGAAATCTTTCAAAGGCTCAGAGGCTAGTGAAGAAGGTGTTGGAATAACCATCAAGTCTAAAATTGAGATTTCTAATCTACCACACGAGGTTATTTCTCTATCTCAAGACGATATGCAAGCCCTTTGCGCTAAAGAAGGCGATCTGATGTATGTTGCAGATGCACGCAAATGGCTAGGCGGACTCAAGTCTATTCATGTCAAAGCAGGAAAACCCCATAGCCAAAAAGGCGTGGTTTTCATGTCCAAAAGCACCTTAGAAGCAGGAAATCTCATTTTGGAACAGCCTGCTACTGTAGAAAAAATCATGTAATCTATCTATAGGGTAAGCCTACAGGATATTCTTATGGAAGCTTGCCCTATAGTACACAGGAGTATCTATAAAGATGAAAAACTTTTTCTGTCTGGAAGAAAAAGGGACAAACGTCCGCACAGAAGTATTGGCTGGTATCACAACTTTTATGACAATGGCCTATATTCTTGCTGTAAACCCTGCTATTCTCGCTGAGGCAGGGATGCCAAGAGATAGTGTCTTTACTGCTACCGTCCTTGCCTCTTTCCTTGCCACAATATTTATGGCCTTTTTAGCCAATCTGCCTATTGCTCTCGCACCAGGCATGGGACTCAATGCTTTCTTTGCCTATAGCGTAGTTTTAAATATGGGCTATTCCTGGCAATTGGCTCTGACTGCTGTGTTTGTCGAGGGGATTTTGTTTGTTTTTATGTCGTTTTTTAATGTAAGAGAAGCGATCATCGCCTCTATCCCTAAGAATATCAAAAGTGCTGTTTCTGTTGGAATTGGGCTTTTTATTGCTTTTATTGGACTCCAGAATGCGGAAATTATTGTGAAAAACCCTGCTACAATGGTTAGCTTAGGGAAAATAACAAATGGCCCTGCACTCTTAGCTATTGTAGGGATTATTTTTACAAGCTTTTTTCTGGCAAAGAAAATCAAAGGTGCTTTGTTGATAGGGATGGTAGCCACAACTCTTATAGGAATTCCTTTTGGGATCACCAAAATTGCTGAAGGCTGGTCGCCTGTAAGCAATCCTGCTGCCCCTCTTTTTTTCCAATTCCAGTTTGATAAAATTTTTACCATGGATTTTCTGGTTGTGATGTTTACTTTTCTTTTTGTGGATGTTTTTGATACTGTAGGAACTCTTGTTGGTGTTACAAGCCAAGGGGGGATAATACAGAAAGATGGGCAAATCCCTAAAGTCAAGCAGGCACTTTTGGCTGATGCGATTGGAACTACAGTAGGTGCTTGTCTTGGCACTTCTACAGTTACATCCTATATCGAAAGTGCTTCTGGTGTGGCAGAAGGCGGTAAAACAGGGCTGACAGCCTTAACAACAGGCATTCTCTTCCTGCTTTCTCTATTTCTTGCACCTCTTTTCCTTATTGTCCCCAAAGCAGCCACAGCTCCTGTTTTGATTCTCGTGGGTCTATTCATGCTATCTCCTATAAAAGAAATAGACTTGTCTGACTTTACAGAATCCCTTCCCGCTTATCTTACTATACTCATTATGCCCTTTAGCTATTCTATAGCAGAAGGTCTGGTTTTTGGAATTCTGGCCTATATTTTCTTAAAAATTTTAAGCGGAAAAGCAAAAGAAATTCCTTTTATCATCTGGATCGTTTCTTTTTTCTTTATTCTTAAGCATATTTGCTAATAGAAACTAAGAAGTTGGATGTATGCCGAAAAAGCAAAGATTTTTATCGCGAATAAGACGAATGGGCGAATGGCACGAATAGTTTTTATAAATATTCATTCTCGTAGAGGGCGTTGCATATAAATCCTTGATTTTTCGATGATGCCTGTCCCAATACCCAGGGTGTTGCACCATAGCTGTCAATTTAAAATATAAGACTATGCTATTTAAAAATTTAAAATTAAATCTAAACCTAAGATTATGTTATCTACTCAAGGATAAGAAGAGCGTAGTGTAAGCCTTCTGTAAGGAATCAAAAACAGTACCGCCTGGCAAATCAAAAAAT
>JABWCH010000210.1 GCA_013359215.1 Candidatus Brocadiia bacterium
GCAATCTTTTCCAGCCTTAGGGCAATCGCCTTCTTTACCAGTAACAGGGCATTTGCCTTGTTCGCAGCTTTTGCAATCTTTGGGGCAATCTTTTCCAGCTTTAGGGCAATCGCCTTCTTTGCCAGTAACAGGGCATTTGCCTTGTTCGCAGCTTTTGCAATCTTTTCCAGCCTTAGGGCAATCACCTTCTTTGCCAGTAACAGGGCATTTGCCTTGTTCGCAGCTTTTGCAATCTTTGGGGCAATCTTTTCCAGCTTTAGGGCAATCACCTTCTTTGCCAGTAACAGGGCATACCTCTTTTTTCTCACAAGCCTTTTCTTCACATTTTCCCTTAGAAGGGCATTGATCGCAAGGGCTTTTTTCAACAACAGGAGATAAAACAGGAGGCTTTACGCCCATTTCTTTTTGTAAATCTTGTACAGCTTTTTCTAATGGCTCATTTTCCTGGGCATTAGAAATAAAACAACAACTCAAAACAAGAGCAAGAACCAATATCAAGGAATATTTCATAGAACAACTCCTAAAACTATAGTTAAGGATAAATTACATTTTTTTGTGCGAGTTTGATATCGCGGACTGTTTTATATATTTCTCTATTAATCTAATAAACACACAATTTAGCAAAGTGTTTCGCTCATTATAGAAATTTTAAAAAAAAATTGTTTATACTAACTTTCTACGCACACTACCGTAAAATTTTTTCTTATCTTTCCAGCAAAAAGCATTTGCTTATATGGTCTTGGCCTGCTTCATAGTATCTTGGTTCTTCCTGGCGGCATCTTTCCATGACATGCGGACATCTTGTGGAAAAACGGCAGCCTTTGGGCGGACGAAGTGGACTAGGGACATCGCCTTGCAGAGGATGCCGAACTTTTCTTTTTTCTGGATCAGGGATAGGAATGGCAGCCAGAAGAGCTTGTGTATAAGGATGGGTAGGATTGGCGAAAAGCTTTTTGGTGCTGGCTTCTTCGACAATCTGCCCTAAATACATAACAGCAATACGATTCGAGATATGCTTTACCACAGAAAGATCGTGGGCAATAAATAGATAGGTAAGCGCAAGCTTTTCTCTAAGTCCCATGAGAAGATTGATGACCTGAGCCTGGATAGATACATCCAGGGCAGATACAGGCTCATCGCATACAATGAAAGAAGGGTTGAGGGCTATGGCTCGTGCAATGCCAATTCTTTGCCTTTGGCCGCCTGAAAATTCGTGCGGATAGCGGTTGATATAGTTAGGAGAAAGTCCTACCTGCACGAGAAGTTCTTTGACTCTTTCATCTCGGTCTTTTGTTGTCGCTACTTTTTTATGGAAGAGAAGCGATTCGCCAATGATGTCTGCTACGGTTTTCCTAGGATTCAAGGAAGAATAAGGATCTTGGAAAATGATCTGCATATTCTGTCTTAGTTTGCGAAGGTCTTGCTCTGGAGCTTTGACAATGTCTTGCCCTTGGAAAAGAATTTCCCCTGAAGTTGGCTCAATCAGGCGGAGTATGGTTCTGCCTGCTGTTGTCTTGCCGCAGCCTGATTCGCCTACAAGACCGAGGGTTTCTCCTTTTTTGATCTGGAAACTGACTCCATCGACAGCTTTCACATGCCCAACAACCTTAGAAAAAAGACCTCCTGTAACAGGAAAGTAGGTACGCAGATTTCTTACTGTTAAAAGATTGTTTGTGCTCATAGTCATACTCATTTCTTTATTTCATTTTGCCAACAAGCTGCCCAATGATTTTCAGCCACGAGCTTAAGCGGTGGCTCGTAAAGCTTGCACACTTTCATACAATCCATACAACGTGGATGGAATTTGCATCCTTTGGGGAATTCCTGGGGTGGGGGAACCATGCCAGGGATAGGATGAAGCTTGCGCCCTTCATCGTCTAGCTTAGGGATGGAGCGGAAAAGGCCACGAGTGTAAGGGTGCTTGGGGTTATAGAAAAGCTCTTTGTTTTCTGATATTTCTACAACTTTGCTTGCATACATCACTACAACCCTGTGCGCCATCTCTGCGATGACCCCTAAGTCATGGGTAATGAGCAAAATAGACATAGAGTATTGTCTTTGGAGATCTCGCAAAAGTTCCAGGATTTGCGCCTGTATGGTTACGTCCAATGCGGTTGTAGGCTCATCGGCAATGAGTAGCTTGGGATTGCAAGAAAGTGCCATGGCAATCATAACTCTTTGCTTCATTCCGCCAGAAAGCTGGTGTGGGTATTCATCGACTCGTATTTCAGGAGAAGGAATGCCCACTCGGCCTAGCAACTCGATTGTTCGATGATGAGCCTGGGCTGATGTCATATCTGTATGCAACTGGATATTCTCCATGATTTGTTTGCCTACTTGAATCACAGGATTCAGGCTTGTCATTGGCTCTTGGAAAATCATGGCAATGTCTTTGCCTCGAATTTCGCGCATTTTTTTTATGGGCAAACGGGAGAGTTCCGTTGATTCTAGCCAGATGTCGCCAGAAACGATTTTGCCAGGGGGATCAGGGATCAATCGCATTACAGAATGAGCGGTAACAGATTTACCACATCCTGACTCGCCTACCAACCCTAGTGTTTCGCCTCTATCAATATGAAAACTAACATCTTGTACAGCAGGAACTACACCTCTGTCTGTGAAAAAAGAGGTATGGAGGTTTTGGATTCTAAGCAATTTTTCATCCATGGTTTTACTGCCTTAGCTTAGGGTCTAGGGCATCGCGTAGCCCTTCTCCGACCAGGTTAAAGACCGAAACAATAAAAAAGATTGCCAATCCTGGTGTCAGGATAAGCCACATTTTCCCTAATACACGTCCCTGGCTCAAGATCACGCCCCAGCTTGGTGCGCTCGGATCTCCTAGTCCCAGGAAGGAAAGTGTGGATTCTGTCAGAATCGAAGATGCTACACCA
The DNA here is from genome assembly GCA_013359215.1 of Candidatus Brocadiia bacterium. GTDB lineage: Bacteria > Planctomycetota > Uabimicrobiia > Uabimicrobiales > JABWCH01 > JABWCH01. The sequence goes on from JABWCH010000210.1 coordinate 2,892, forward strand.
AAGGTTGCTGTAACCAAAACAGGGCCAAGAGCGTTGGGCAAAACATGGCTAAAGATAATTCGGCTTTTGTTAAGCCCAAGAGCAATGGCTGCCTGGACATAGTCGATTCCTCGCAGTCTCAGGAATTCGCCTCTGACAAGCCTTGCTACTGTTGTCCAATGCGTAACGCCAATGATAATCATAATATGAAAGATGCTTGGCTTATCGACAAAAGCAGCCAGGGTAAGAATCAAGAAAAAGCTAGGGAAGCAGATCATAATTTCAATAAACCTTGATATGCAAAGATCCACTTTGCCGCCAAAGAAGCCAGCACTTGCCCCTAGAATAATCCCAATAGTAATGTAAATAGAAACCGCAACCACTCCAATGGTCAAGGAAATGCGTGTTCCATATAGCATCCGAGCAATGAGATCATGGCCTTCACGGTTTGTGCCTAAAGGGAATTGATTGCTAGGCGGTCTTGGGTTCATCTCTGTGATGTCTGTCTCTCTATAACCATATCGTCTAAAAGGAAATAAATAAGAAAAGCTTTTACCCTTGGACTGTAAGATATTCTGATAAACATTGAGCTTATCGCCTTGCAATCTTAAGGAATATTTGCTTTTCTGAGCTTCTTGGATTTCCCAGGCTTTATTCATTTCCAGCACTTTGAAGACCGCATTTTCCGACAGAGGATATTTTTTTCGTAGCAACTCTGCTCTCAATGCATCAGGAACAGGAACATTATCAGTAAAAGCAATTTCTGCATGGTCTATTTGGAAAAGCGGCGTAATTCCTGTCTTTTGCATCAATTCGTTATAATAAGAAGGCTCAATTCCATAGCGATAGCCAAAGTTCACAATCCCAAACAAAACAAGATGTACCAGCACAAAACAAAGGAAAATCTTGACAATGTGGAGATAGAAAGCCTTTCCCATTTTTTTGCGGATAAGATGAAAAGCAAGCAAATACAAAGGAGTCAGTAGCATCAGCAAGTTAAAGAAAATGTCCACTCCATTCTCAAAAAAGTTGCGATCAAAAAGGGATTTAAACCAAGGGAAATAGATCCCTTCATCTTGTATAGAACAATAGAAAGGTTTATCCAGAGTAATCGCAGGGGCAAAAATAGCAAGCAAAACCAGCAAAGTAATGCAATAGAGGCCAAACATCCCTGTTTTGTTTTTGCGAAATTGCTGCCATACAATTGTCCAAAAGCTGACCTTTTCAATGGCAGAGATTTCAATTTGCTCCGATTCTATCCCAACTTTTTCGAATAAATCAGGATATTTTTGAGGTGTAATTTCTTGTAATGGTATTTTTTCCACTTTTTTGCCCTTTATTTAAAAGAAATCCTGGGATCTACCAGAGCATAGGAAATATCAGAGAGCAAAATTCCTAGCATCACAAGGATCGCGGAAATCAAGGAAATGCACATAATGGTGTTATAGTCTTTGGCTGTAATCGAAAGAAGCATCAAAGATCCCATGCCATCGATGGCAAAGATAAACTCAATGACAACCGATCCACCTATCAACACAGGAAGAACAGAGGCCAAAAGAGTTAATACAGGTATCATCCCATTGCGGACAGCATGGCGCAGTATGACCAGATATTCTGGCAAACCTTTGGCTCTTGCTGTTTTGATATAGTCTGCACGGATTACATCTAGCAGGCCAGAACGCGCGTATCTCGAAAGAGAGGCAAGTCCAGCATAAGTAAGGCAAATAAGAGGCAAAAAGATGTGCCATATCAGGCTTTTCAACTGGTCGAAAGTAGTCATGTCCACATAATTTCTTGCAATGAATCCACCTGTTGGGAAGAAATGCCAGTAGTCTCCACCTGCGGAAAAGAACTGCAAAAGCAATGTGCCTACAAAAAAGGTCGGCAGGGAATAGAGCATAAACAACAAGACCGTGATGCTCTTGTCTGCCAGGCTATTTCGCTTGACAGCAGAGAATATGCCAAGGGGAACTGCAATCAGGTATGACAGAAAAATCGAAGCCAGGGAGAGTACCACAGAATATCGCAACTTTTCCATAACTTTGGTAACCACAGGCTGCTTGTCTACATGGGAAATCCCAAAATCGAAGTGCAGCAGGTTATACCAATAGTGGGCAAAGCGGGTGTCGCAAAAAGTAATGGCTGCTTTTTCCCAAAAAGAATACGTATACCAATGGCTATGGTTTTTGTACCAGGAAAGCACTTTTTCCAATACATCCTTTTGCTTTTCAGGAGAATCTTCTTTAGTGTAATTCAGGCTTCGTATATATTCGTTTCGCTTGCCAATCTCTCTGTTGACAAAATATAGCAGCTCTCTCTGGTATTCAGAGTCTTGCAATCGGCTGGGGTTTTTCTTATGGAATTCTTCCACAAGCTCGGCTGCTTCTTTGCCCGCAATGTTACGATAGTCTCGGAATTGCTGCCCCAGGGAATTATCTTTAAAGACTCTCAATGCCACTCTGCGGATTTCTTCATTGTTGGTTTTTTCTAAAATCGAGGCCAGAGATGGCAGAGCATATTGTCCATAGTTTTCTAAAATTTCTTCTGCTTCAATGAGTTCTTTGGTTGAGGCAGTTGTCTGTCTGGAAATCTTTTCCAAATACCCCAAAATTTCTTTTTCTTCTATGCCATAGCGTAGATTGAACACAATGGGTTTATTCAAATGGAATTGTGCTTTGAAAATACGAGTGGCTTCTCTTTTTGAGCCGCTTTCTCCTGCACTTTCCTGGCCTTGAGAGCTTGCCAGCTCGCCAGGATCTCCAGGGGCAAGATTTACAATAAGAAAAATAATGAAAGAAATAGCAATGAATGTAGGAATCATCAATAGAATTCTTCGAAGAATATAGATTGCCATAGCACACCTCTACTTATCAATATAGTATGGCAAAGAAAATATGTGGGGTCTTTCTTTGCGCAAAACAACATTTTTAACATAATCCCAGTACACCATTTCATCTGTAGGAGCATAAAAGAAGGTGTATGGCTGTTCTTCGTGGATAATTTTGTGGAATTCATGGAAAAGTTTGGCTCTCTTTTCTGATTCAAAAGTACGCCTTGCTTCTTCTATGATTTCATCTGCGCGTTTATTCCTAAACCCAACGCGGTTCGATCCTAATGGAATATCGGCCTGAGTAGAGTGCCAGAGCTGGTAAGGGTCAGCATCGTAGTTGATTAGCCAATAGCCGCTGAATGCCTGGAATTCCTTATTGTTCATCATCTTTTGAAACACAGGCCAGTCCAGAGCGCGGATGTTCATCTGGACACCGATTTTATAGAGATCTTCTTTGTAGATCTGGGCAATGGTCTTCCATTGTTCGGATGTATTCCAGACAAGAAAGGAAAATTCAAAGTTTACTTTTTCGCCATGGATTTCTTTTTCGAGAACGCCATTTTTATCGTTGTCTTCCCATCCGCATTCTTTCAGCAAGCGGGCGGCTTCATCCAGATCAAAGGGATAGGGCTGTATTTCTTTATTATAAACACGGGCATCGGGATAAAAGGGGCCAGTCGTGAGGATTCCTAAGCCCTGGACAATGTTTTTCAAGATGTCTTTTCGGTTCAAGGCAAGTGTCATGGCCTTGCGAACTCTTTTGTCCGAGAATAGAGGATTATCGCTATTCCAGCCAATATACGTATAGCCCACAACAGGGATTTCTTTTACCAGAATATTCCCTTTGGTAAAAGGAGAGTCAGGGTTTTTCATTTCATCTATGACATAATCATGGTTGATCACATCTACCAGATCTTGCTCCTTGCTTTTTATTTTTAGCAGAACCTGTTTCGAGTCGCGATAGATAAGATAAACCAGCTCTCTGATGTTCGGCTTTGGCCCCCAATACCTTTCATTTCTGGTCAGCTTTATACTAACTCCTGGTTCATAAGAAACAAACTGGTATGGCCCGCATCCGATTACATTATGGTTGAACCAATGGTTATTGAAGGCTGTGCCTAAATTCTCTTTTGGAATTTTGTTCCCTTCTTTGTCATATTCATAAATAAACCTGGGAACAGGGCGAAGCATGGTGGTCATGCACATCACGCTTTGATACTGTTTTTCTGTCCAATGGACAATCATACAGTAATCATCAATGGCCTTGTATTCCTTTACTTTTTCATAGTAGTTTTTCAAATGCCCGCTTTGTACCTGGGGATTGAGTACCATATCCAGATAAAAAACAAAATCGTGTGCAGTAACGGACTGTTCTTCTTGATCCAGCTTGTCCTTGAGCCATTTATACTGAGGATCATTCCAATCCTTCAAGCTAGGACGATGCCATACCATTCCCCTACGGAAATAAATAATCCAGGTTTTATAATCATCCAGAATCTCGATTCTTTCGGCTGCTCTGGGCGCGTATTTTTCTGGATCATTCCAATGGTCGTATGCTGCTGGTTCTATGCAGAAGAGTTCTAGCTTCTGGCGTAAAGAGCCATCGTTTTCGAGAATGAAATTGAATCCTTTGGGATCAGAAGCCCATCTTTGTACCAAAGTCCCATCCAGCTTGCCTTTGATGACAGCTTCTTGGGCAACATAGTTAAAAGGATCAGGTTCAAGGAAATTAGGCAGTTCAGGATGAAGGTATTTTCGAGAAGATTCTTGGTTAGTGAGAGAAGGAGATTGAGAGACAGGCATAAGACGCTGGTTTCTTTTAAGATCGGAGATCTCTTGCCTTATCATCAATAAGGAGCGTTCTATATTGTCTATCTGGAACAGAAAGAACAAAAAGAAGCCAAGAAAAAGAATCCATAAAACAATTTTACTGATAGTAACAAACGTTTGTCCTTTTTCCATTGTTTTCCCCTATAAAAGAAAATAAAGAGAACAAGCACGATATAAAAATATTTTATAGAATATCACTTGCTATATGTTTTGTATTGAAAAAAATACAAATTCCTCCAAAAATTAGAAAATTTTGCGGCATTTAAAACTATTTACAAAAAAAAAGCGGCCATATAGGCCGCTTCCTTTTGGTGGGCGATACTGGGCTCGAACCAGTGACCTTCACGATGTCAACGTGACACTCTAAACCATCTGAGCTAATCGCCCCATTACGGAATATATTAAACCATAATTTTCGAAAATGTCAAGAAAAAATTTTGGATAAAAAAAAAAAATTAAAAAAAGATCTATATAGAACTCTATCTCAGACAAGCCAAAACCAAAAAGGTATGAACCACGAATGAGATGAATATACGAATTACGCGAATAAAATTTTTATAAAAACTATTCGTGCCATTCGTCTTATTCGTGATAAAAATCTTTGCTTTTTTGGCAAACATCTTACTTCTTAGTTTCTATAATTATCTTTTGCAATATAAATCGTCTTATGTTAAAATTTTAGTCGTTTATCATTTTTTCCCTTTTTTCAACAAGATTTAGGAGAATGTGTATGCAAAAAAAAATATTCTTTGTTCTAACATTCTTTGCTGTAATATCTTGCTTTTATGCTCCACAAGCATTGTGCGCAACTTTGACTTTTGATAGTGGGGCAGAAGGTCTTAGTTTAGGGGGAAGCATGACATGGAATGGTACAGGCGGTGGCCATCTATATTGTGAAAGCTACGGCAATGACGATTGGTTTACCTTTTCCAGCCCTACTCATGTCACAAGCTTCCAGATGAACTATATGCCATGGCAAGGATATGGTGGCGGTTCAGGATCAAATGTAACCATCAAAGCATTCAATGTAAGCGGCCAGGAAATCTGGTCTAGCACTCAAGATTTAAGTGGTTACAAATCATGGACTAGCTGGAAAACGGTTGCAGTCAACACTGCAAATGTCTCCAAAATGACATTTTATGCTACAAATGGCTTTTGGCCTAGCATAGACAACCTGGTAATCAATACTGTAACAGAAACGCCTGCACTAACTGCAAGCAATACTAATTTTGGAAATGTCCGAGTTGGGACTAGTGCGAATGCCAGTGTGACAGTTACGAATACAGGAACTTCTGGATCAACCCTTACGGGCAACATAGGCGCGGCATCTGGTGCTGAATTCTCCCCTGTTTCTGGAACGCAAAGTTTTTCTCTAGGCCAGAACCAAGGCTACAGTAGAACCTACACATACACTCCTTCTGCAAGAGGAGCAGATTCTACTAACGTTACAGTGAGCAGCAACGCAACCAACTCTACATTGACTTTGACAGGAACAGGTGTAAGCCCTGTTTTCCATAGTTCTGTAGCAGCAGGATCAACCATTGATTTTGGAGAAGTAGGCTATATCGCTAACCAAGCTCTTACAATACAAAACCTGACAACCGACCCTGATTTAGGAAACCTGACAGATATGACTCTTTTGAGTGCTGTTATCACAGGTGCAGATGCAAATTATTTCACTCTTCAGGGCTTTAATCCAGGGACAAAGCTCAGCAAAAATCAATTGCAAAATCTTTCTATAGAATTCATGCACACCTATGGTGGAAGAGACGATTATGGGCGCGTCCGCAATGCAACTTTGACGATTACTACAGATGTCAATGCTGCTCTAGGAAATACAGGAACTGCCTATTCCTTCAGTCTGCAAGCCGTCACAATACCTGAGCCAGGAACAATCCATTTGCTAGGTATTTTTCTTTTGCTTGCTTTTTGCAAAAAAAATCTAAAATTTTAGCAAGTCTTACATTGCGTAGTGTAAGCCTTCTTTCAGGAATCAAAAATAGTATCGCTTTTTATGTTAATTTTTAGCATAACCTATTGGAAAATAAAAATATAAAAGTTTTTAAAGGGGGTTTGGGGGAAAATTTTTACAAAAATTTTCCCCCAAATA
>JABWCH010000211.1 GCA_013359215.1 Candidatus Brocadiia bacterium
CCCTCCATTTGCCATCACGAAACCACGAGGCTAACCCAATAAATCCAAAAATCATCGTAAGTCATTTAAAATCAACAACCCTAATTTAACATTGTCAAAATAAGTTTGTAGAAAAATTCGGCTATAAACTTTTTAAAGAACGAGTCTGTTTCTCTATCTTTTCTAACACTATAGACAATATAATAACATTAATTATATTTTTAAATCATTTTTTAAATTAAAGAAACATAATCATGCATATTTGTGTTAATAGTAACAATGCAATCGCATTTATCAATCATCATCGTAAGTCCTGCTAACAAAGCATTCTGATGCCCAAAATTTGTAGAAAATTTTATCCACTTAAAGAAAAAAAATGAAAGTACTTGTCACAGGAGCAAAGGGATTCATTGCTGGCTACCTTGTCGAAGAATTGCTTTCTCATGGACACAAAGTAGTGGGAATCGACAATCTTTCCAAGTATGGAGATGTAGAAAAAAGCTACGATAGCCACCCAAACTATAAATTTATCAAAGGAGATGCCAAGGAAGCAGATTTGTTGAAAGATGCTTTAAAAGACTGCGACCATTTTATCGCAGGTGCTGCTATGATCGGCGGGATTTCCTATTTCCACGAATTTGCTTACGATCTTTTGGCAGAAAATGAAAGAATTATCGCATCCTCCTTTGATGCTGCTATATGGGCATATAAAAAGGCATGCCTGAAAAAAATCACGGTTATCTCTTCTTCTATGGTTTTTGAAAATACAGAAAAATATCCATCCAAAGAAGGAGATCAATTCCAATGTCCACCGCCTCTTTCCACGTATGGTTTCCAAAAATTGGCAACAGAATATTTTGCACGCGGCGCATGGGAACAGTATAGGCTTCCCTATACTATCGTCCGTCCTTTTAATTGCATTGGAGTAGGGGAAAAACGAGCCAAGACTGATGTAGAAATCAAATCAGGGAATATAAAACTTGCCCTAAGCCATGTTGTTCCTGATTTTGTGCAAAAGGTACTTAAAGGACAAGATCCTCTCCATATTCTAGGCAAAGGAAACCAAATTCGCCATTATACATACGGTGGCGATCTTGCCCAAGGAATCTACCTTGCCATGGAAAGCGACAAGGCCATAAACCAAGATTTCAATCTTTCTACTCCTGTATCTACAAGTGTGCTGGAGCTTGCTGAAATGATCTGGAAAAAGATTCATAAAGAGAAACCATTTCGCTTTATATCAGAAAAGGCTTTCCAGTATGATGTACAAAAAAGAGTACCAGATATAGAAAAAGCAAAAAATATTTTAGGCTTTGAGGCCAAAACGTCTCTCAGCAAAGCATTAGATGAAATTATACCATGGATAAAAGAACAAATTGAAATTGGTGGGATTTAAAGTATGCCAGATAGAATTTTTGCTATAGACATTGTTGTTCCTGTATACAATGAAGGAGCAAACATAGAGAAAACCCTGGATTCCATTGAAAAAAATCTCAAGAATGTAGATCCTTTAAGTGCAAAATTTCAAATCGTTATTGTTTACGATTTTGAAGAAGACAACACTCTCCCAGTTGTAAAAAAAATCCAAAGCCAATATGCTTTTCCTATTGTATTTTTGCTAAATCCTATCCGAGGCGTTCTCAATGCTATTAAAACAGGATTGCTAAAATCCAAAGCCGACTACATTCTGATCACTATGGCCGATATGTCAGATGACTATAGTATTTTTCCTGACCTTGTAATTTGACAATGTTAAATTAGGGTTGTTGATTTTAAATGACTTACGATGATTTTTGGATTTATTGGGTTAGCCTCGTGGTTTCGTGATGGCAAATGGACTCGGCAGGAGCCTCGCCCTTCAAATAAATACCCAAAATTCACGCTAACCCTTGCAATACAAGGAACCGAATTTAACATTGTCAAAGTAAAATATGCCAAAGAAGGCTATGATGTTATTTGCCCATCCCGATATATGAAAGGAGGTCAAATGCACGGAGGGCCTTTTATAAAAAAATCTTTATCAAAATTGGCTGGATGCAGCATATATTGGCTTTCTTCTCTTCCTACTCATGACATCACCAATAGCTATAAACTCTATAAAAAATCCTATCTGGATGAGATTACATTGGAAAGCACAGGGGGATTTGAAATAGGAATGGAAATCACTGCAAAAGCACATAAAAAACAGAAAAAAATTGTAGAGATCCCTTCCCAATGGTGGGATCGAACGCAAGGAAAATCGAATTTCAAGCTTTTAAAATGGCTGCCTAAATACTTAAAATGGTATCTTTATGTTTTATCGCCCTGTTGTTTGATAAAGCAAAGATAGGCAAACGACAAAAATTAGGCAATAGGAGTTACGCAAAGAAATTTTTATTGGGGAAAATTTTTGTAAAAATTTTCCCCCAAACCCCTTATACCGAGCCGCCCGCTATCCATCAAAATGGAGTTTTTTAAAGAATGGCTTCCATATATATCAATCTTGCCGTTGAGGATGTGTAATGGTTTGGTACAGATTGGCGTGATTGAGGTTAGCTCCTTGCAGAGAGAAAAAAGAGAGATTGGTTCTTCTGAGATCAATCTTTTCCTGGGGGGTGGCAGAACGCCAGTCATTCCATTTTTGAAAGCCATTGCTTTCTTTTGCGGATTGGATCAAGAGTCTGAGCTGTTTATAGTTGGCCCGTTTGGTTGTAGAGGGGCATTGCTGCAGGGAAGTGCCTGTCTTGTGCTTATAAAATTCATAAAGGTTTTGTCCGTTTTCTGTCCAGCACCGAGAGATTTCTTGTAAATCTTGTGCGGAAAGGGAAACAGGGTTGGTTTGGTTTGGCAATCCAAAGTCCAGACTTTGGCATTGGATGGAGACAGCATCTGGCGTTCCTTGCATTCCATATATTTTTGCATGATTGAAAACAAGCTGGTTTTGCACACAGAAAAGGTGTTTTTTGGCTTTACTCCAGGAAAGGGAAATCCAGGAAGCAAGGAGAAGAGAAAACAGCATAGGAAACCATACAGAGGGTGGAGAATTTTTTTCCTGGATGCTTTCTGCGACAGATGCTATCAGAATAAGGAAAAATCCAAAGCTAGAAAATATTGGGCCAATTTCCAGGATAAAACCAAAAACAATTGTTAATGCCACTATTCCATGCCGAATGATCCATCCCAGAACAATAAAAATAGCAAATAAAGCCAGGCATAGTAAAACTGCAAATCCTGACATTTTGATCATGGTTAGGAAAAAGAGAGATAGGTTGCCTTTGTATAAAAAGACGAGGCAAGTGCTAACCAATAGAGAGAAAATACTATTGACCATAAGAGAGAACAGAAGCGCGTTTTCTTTTTGGGAATGGATTCCGATAAAAACCGCCCAGAAACAACCCAGAAAAAGAAAAAGGATTCCGCTTACCAGAGATCCAGCGAAATATCCTGATATACCAGACAAAATTCCAGCGAAAAGCATAAGGAAATAAAACATTTTGTTGTTGGAGATATATTCTTTTCCTAAGAAAGCCCCTTCGCAATCTGCATAGCGCAAATCAGCATGGCTTAAATCAGAACCTTGCAGATTGGCTCTGGACAGGTTTGCCTCGCTGAGGCGTGCATGCCGTAAATTCGCTTGAGCCAGGTTACAACCAGAAAGGTTGGTTTTTTCCAAATTCGCACCTGATAGATCGGCTTTTTCCAGACATGAGTTGTATAGCTGGCTGCCGCGCAAATCCACACCAGAAAGATTGGCTGCTTTCAGATTTGCATGGGGGCAAACTAGGTTTCTTAAGTTTAATCCTTGTGTGCAGTAAGGTAGTGTTTCCTGGGAAAGATTTTCTATAAAAATTTTTCTCCATTTTCCTTGTTTCCGCCTCCATCGATTCCATTCCACTGGACTATACGCGAGCATTTCTCGTTGTTCTTGGGTTAAAAAAATCATCGATTTCCCTTTCCTTTTTCCTTTTTTTGGTGGGTGATACTGCCATCGCTCCATAAAACGTTTGCCCCTCCTAAATGACGGTAGTCTGCATCTTCTAAAGGGTTTTCGCCACTTGTGAAATGGGAATGGCTGCATTGTCCATCCAGGACCCAAACAATTTTCTGGGAGCTAAAATCATTTTTCAAAAAAAGTTGGGAAAAAATAGGGGCATTGACTTTATAGCTTTTTTGGCTTTTGTGGGAAACAGAAGGGCAAAAAGCAGCGTCTTTTTCAAAAAAATAGTTTTCTATAATGCTGTCCATCCATCCTTCTTTTTGCTCCCAAGAAAAAATTTTATTTGCTAAAAGTTTTTCCTTTTGGTAGATTTCAAAAGCACTTCGCCAATGGCGCAAATATCCTTCACAAATATATTGATTTTTTCTTTCTTTTAGCTGTTTTTCTATTCCCATTATCAGTATAATACAACTTGCTATTAAAGCGAATGTCACAAAAATTTGTGTTCTGTTTGTAAACAAGGTATACTCCTATCGAACGAGTGTATATTTTTCAATAAGTTATATCAAAAACATTTCAGATTAGCGAATAATGCATAGTTTCTCATTTTAGTCGTTTTTGAGGAATATAACAATGGTTAGAAAAATTTTTTTTCTGATTGCAATGATTGTAATTTTTCAGATTTCTTTTCTTTTTGCTCAAGAATTGGATTTATCTGATTTTGATTTAGAGGATACAGGGAAAAAAGAAGAATCAAAAGATCCTCAGATACAAACAACAATTCCAGAAGAAAAAAAAGCTCCTGTAGTGGAACAGAAGTCTTTAGAGAAAACGAACCCAAAGCCCCCTTTAGAAATGCCTGAAAAAGAATCTAAGCCTGATTTTGGCAATAAACAGGTGCAAATCAAAGAAGATCGGAGTACAAGATATATTACTTTATCGGGAACGCTTGGTTTTTCTTATAATTACCGAGACGATTTGTTCACAGATGCTTCTTTAGGCACAGCCAGCAATGGTCTGGATGAGGACTTTTTTGACCCTCGTGTTTCTTTGCAATTGGAAATTGTTCTTGAAAACAACATCAAAGCTTTTATTGAATTAAAGAATGAGAGCCGAACAAGCCAGTGGCTTCATACAAGCTCTGGGGACTTATATAATTCTAATCGCGCAGCAGGCAACCAATGGCAATGGGAATTTGAAAAGGCATATTTGCAAATCAACGATTTTTTGCTACAGGGTCTTACCCTAAAGGGCGGTATCATACCTCATAAATATGCTCTTCGCGCTGATGGACAGTCTTTTTTTATCAATTTGGGAGAAGCAGAATCGCCTTTTTCTTCGCAAAGCGATACCAATGCCATTGGTTTTCTCGCCACATACCAGCCAATCAATATGCTAGAGCTTTATGTAGATGCTTTTTATATGGCAACGAGAGAAAGCAGCTTTGCCAGGCAAGACGAAATCATAGCAGGTCTGAATATCGACTTTTATCTTCCTAAAAGCGTGCAGGAAGATGGAAAGAGTGCTACTACTTTGGGGCGTTTTTTCAATATTCTGTTTGCTGCCATCCAGGGAGACAACAATACGCCGCTATGGACACTGGGATTCAGCTTTGACTATTTTCTGAGCAGCAAGCCTAGTGTTTATCTTGTAGAGTTGTATGGAGAGGCTTTGTTCCAGTTTGGAGATTATAGTCACAATGGAAAGCCACCCTTTTCTTCTGTTAAAGATCAGGAACATCTAGCTTTTGGAGGGTATCTTGGCACTCGTTTTAGCTACGAAGAAAGCATGTACAAGCCCTTTGTGGATCTTTCCTTCTGGTATCTTTCGGGAGATGATAACAATCCAAACAGAAAAAAGAACAATGATCTTGTGACTTATGAAGACATTGATAGCACATTGATTATGGAAGAAAACGACTATGGCCTTGATATAGATTCTAACTATTGGGCAATTAAATTTAAAACAGGCATTCATCTCTCTCCTCTTGTTAAAGAAGAGATGAGGCTGGAAATTTTATATGCTTATTTTCGTGCTATTGATGTAGCACCAGGCCAAAGCCGTAGAATGGGTGATGAAATCGATGTAAGAGTTATATGGGAATATAGCCCTGATTTGGTTTTTTCTTTGTCCGCTGGAGTTCTTATGAACTCCCGCTATCTTAAAAACGCCTTTGATGAAATAGGCGTTCAAGGAAAGCAGAATACTTTTATTGTACGTTTCGAAACCATGCTTCGTTTTTAGTGTGTGACTATGGAAAAGAATATAACATCCCACGAAGATTTGATCATACAGGATTTCTTGGAAAGCACGGGAAGGATTTCCGCCAAGATGCTGGAAGAAGCCCTTGTTCATCATCAGAAATCCAAAGAAGAAGGAACATGCAGATACTTTCGGGAAACCTTGATACAAGAAGGATATGTTTCTGAAGACATTCTAAGCAACATGATTAGCGGATATACTATCCTGGATGTTTTGGGGGAAGGGAAGTCTGGCACTGTTTACAAAGCACGCCAGCATTCTTTAGAAAGAATCGTTGCGATTAAAATCCTGAACCCAAGGGTAGATGCCTCTATAGGTCATTTCCTTCGAGAAACTTATACGTTTGCCAAGCTAGACCATCCTAACATTGTGAAAGCCTTTGATTCTGGAAGAAATGGAAATGTGTACTATATTGTGATGGAATACTTTCCTGGGATTACTTTAGCCCAATATATGAAAGGGAAAGTCACTCTCGAAGAGAACGAAGCCCTTTCGATTGGTGCATCTGTATTTTCTGCCTTGCAGTATCTATGGCATAAAAACCTGGTACACAGAGACATAAATCCAGACAATATCATGATTCATGGAGAAGTGGTAAAGATATGCGATTTAGGTTTGGTGCGTCCTGTCTTGATTAAAGGCGACCAAACTACCTTTCGTTTCCCCATGAAAAGCAGCAGCTATGCCTTTATGTCTCCTGAACAGCTCCGTGGGGAGAAGCTTTCATTCAAAAGCGATGTATATTCTTTTGGAGTTCTTATGTATTTTATGCTTACAGGAAATTATCCTGTAAGCATTGACAAAATCGCCACTACAGAGCCTTATGAAATTTCTCATCCCAGAATATACCAGTCTGGAATCCATAAAAAAACAGCCTTCTTGATTTTAAAAATGCTGAAAAACCTTCCAGAAGAAAGATGCCAGGATACTTTCGAAATAGAAAATATGTTCACAGACATCTTGAGAGAAGCAAAAAGAAGAGAAACAAGACAACTGAGAAGACAAAAGCATCCTATTCTGTTTTCTTCAGAGTTCTGGATTGCTCTTTTGGTTGCCAGCACCCTTTTGCTTTTGTTTGCCTTACTTTTCTATTTTCCTTCGCGTTTCCCTAAAGAAATATCGCAAACGCCTATAAAATGGAATGCTTCTCAGATTTATGAGCGTTGTTCTTCTTCTGTTGTCTTGATTCGAAACGAAAAGGAAAAAAATTCTCAGGTTTCTTCTACTATAGGCAGTGGAGTCATAATAGAATGGCAGGAAAAACAGTTGATTCTTACCAATGCCCACGTTGTTGATGGCCTTCTTTTTGTAAAAGTCGAGCTAAAAGATGGAAATATTTTTTCAGGGGAAGTCCTTCATCTGGATAGAAACGATGATATTGCCGTCATCAAGATTCCTCAAGGTGTCCATAAAAATTCAGCTATTCCTCTGGCATCTCCTTCTCAAATCAAAGTAGGGGAAGATGTTTTTGTGATCGGACACCCCAAAGGATACCGTTGGTCTTTGACAAATGGAACCATCAGTGCCATTCGCGGTGATTCTATACAGACTGATGCTGCTATCAACCCTGGAAATTCTGGCGGCCCTGTTCTGAATTCTCAAGGGCTTATGGTCGGGCTTACTAAATCAGTCGAGGGAAATAGCCAATCTATTGGTTTTGCTATTTCTGTAAAAAAAATCCAAAAATTCCTTATGAATCTCCCTGTAAAAAATTTTAAGTAAGGGAATATAAAAGTTTTTAAAGGGGGTTTTGGGGAAAATTTTTACAAAAATTTTCCCCAGAATAGATAGCGTAGATGTCTACTTTTGTCTATATTCAGGAGAGCAGCATAATGTCTCATCTAAATGCAATATGCCTTTTAAGCAGCAAGTCAGGTGTGGGGAAAACCTTTCTTTCCCTTCATCTGGCTTATCTTATGGCAAAATGCAAATCGCGCGTCTTGCTAATAGACTTTGATTTTATGGCGGCTGGACTAAGCGACTTTTTTTGCCTTCATAAGCCACAGACAAGCCATGAATGGAAAGAAGCCGAGAGTTTTGTATTGAAAATCATCCAAAAAAAAATGGAACTAGAAGAATTCCAAAAAATTTTAAAATCATCCCATAATCTTATCCGCGAATATGATTTTATCGAGAAAGAAATCCATGATTATCTTTCTTTTATTCCATGCGTTATCCAGGAAATACCTGATTTTGTTTGTGGCATTACATTAAGCGTAAATCTGATGGCATTTTTAGTGACTGCGCAAAAAATGGGGTATGAATATGTTTTTTTTGATTGCGCGTCAGGATACAGGTCGCTTTGCTCCAGGGCATCATTTTTTTCAAATACCCTTGTCTTTGTCAGTGAATATGATAGAATATCAGAAAAAAGTATCAACAGATTAAAAAACCAAATATTCCATGAAGAAAAAAATACCCTTGAATGCATCGAAAAAATAGCGAATACAGATGTTTTTTTGCAAAATCTTTTGAAAGATTGGCAAAGGTTTGTTAAAATAGAAAATCAGCAAAAGATTTTTATTTTTAACCGATGTTACCCAGAGGATCAAAATGAAAAAAAGAATATCCAGAACCAGTCTTTTATCATAAATGAGAAAGATGTTGCTGCTTGTTATAATAAAGGATGTCTGGTTTTTCCTCCAGGTTTAATCGATAGCCAAAGGATAGCAATAGAGCAAAACAGATCTCTATATGTTCAATCTGTTTTAGGAATTTACAAGCAAATTGCAGAAAGATACGGGCATTGTCTGGAAGGTTTGGATCTTGGAGAATCCCATCCTTTGCTTTCTCCACAAGAAGAACTAGAAATTCCTTGTGAAGAAGAAATCATCTCCCCTGATGCAGAACTCCAGATGCTTAGGATGCAAAGCCAGGAAATTCTCGAAGAATACCAAAGCGTAAAAGAAAAATACGAAGAACTTCTAGCCAGAAACCATTCTTTGGAGCAGGAATCTCAGAAATACCAGGAAGATCTGGAACGCGCTCTTCACAATCATAAAGAAACCACCCAGGAATGTGAGTCCATACAAAAAGAATACCAACGGCTCTATGAAAGCCATCAGTCCTTGATAGAAAAGCATGAACAGCTTAAAAAGAAACAGGATTTGTTTTCTATTCCTTCTTCATCCTCTTCCATACCTAAACTTGAACCAAAAGAAGGCTTAGAAGTGCAAAAAATACGGAAAGAATACCAATCGCTTCAAGAAGAATACATTGCACAAACTATGGCCTATCATGATCTGGAACAGGAATACAACCGTGTTGTTGTCGAATTAAATGCCTGGAAAGATAAACTTTATGAAATAAAAGAAAATCATGGAACACAAAAACTCGTGAGAGATGTTCTCTCAGAGCTGGAAAAAATTTCCTTCAAGCAATGAGTTCTCTTATAACTTATTTTAGAGATAATGCCTTGGTTAACCTATAATTGTTTTCGGAGTGTAAGGCTATGGTGGGATTTGAAAATTTAAGCCATGACCAACAGCTTTTCCTTAAAGTCTGCATGACTTTAAAAATGATAACAAAGCCACAAATACAAGAGCTTTTAGTAGATAATACAACAACCAAAGAAATGTCCCTTCATCTTTTAAAAAATGGAGTGATCGATGTAGATGGGCTGAAAAATGCTGTGGATTTGATGAAAATTAGCAGTGTTTGTCCGTACTGTGACGAACTCAATATCTATCAGGAGCGAAGTACAGCACAAGATATTTGTAAGCACTGCCAGAAAGCCTATCCATTTTTTTCTAAACGCTTCTCTACTTTGCTTTCTGGCACAATGCTACAAAGGTACGGAAACTACCAAATTTTAGAAGAAATTGGCAGCGGAAGTATGGGCGTTGTATATAAGGCAAAGCACAATTCCTTAGATCGTTATGCTGCTTTAAAAATTTTAAAGGCAGAAAAAACAGATTCGGTTGGGCTAGTTCGTTTTCAAACAGAAGCCAAGGCGATTTCTGTTTTAAAGCATCCGAATATTGTTTCCATCTATGATACAGGAGAACAAAATGGGCAATACTATATTGCCATGGAATATGTGGATGGAAAGTCTTTGGTCGATCTCATGAAAGACGGATTGACTCCTGTAAAAAAAATCGAGATTGTCATCCAAATTGCTTATGCCCTGGAACATGCTCATGCAAATAAAATCATCCATAGAGATATAAAACCCGAAAACATCATGCTTTCCAAAGAGGGGGAGGTTAAGATTACAGACTTTGGGCTGGCCCGTTCCCTACTACAGAACAACCATATTACGCAAGAAAATGTCGTTATTGGAACACCACTCTATATGTCTCCAGAACAAATACAAGGAGACGAACTGACTGGTGCTACAGATATATATTCTTTAGGCGTTATTTTATATGAGCTAATAACAGGAAAGACTCCTTTTTTTGACAGAGACACAACGCGCCTTTTGCATAAAATTCTTTCCGAGCCGCCTGTTGCCCCCAAATTGCTGAAAAGCATTCCTGCGACTTTAAACCAGATATGCATGAAAGCCATAGAAAAAGATAAAAACGCTCGATATTCTTCAGCCAGAGATATGGCTTTAGCTTTAGAAAAATTTTTAAAGGGATTTTCTGGAACTTTAGAAGATAAAAAAATAGAAGCTCCTTATAGCAATGATCCTGATTTTTCTCTTTCTGAAAGAAAGGCAGATTCTCTTTCTCGCGATGTCCCTAAGATAGAAGAGCCAATGTTGAAAAATCATGTTTCTTCCCATGCCAAAAGAGTAGTGGCAGAAGAAGATGCTTTTGTTAGAAGACCCGCTCCAGCCATTGCTCCTGCAAGGAAAGTAACCGAAGCAGAACCTTCTTATATGAAAAAACCAGAAAATGTTCTTGCACCAGCAAGAAGGGTAACCGAAGCAGATATTGATTCCAGAAAACTTCCCCACGCGCCTGTTGCAGCGAAAAAAATCCAGCAAGAAGAAGAGGACTATGTTCCAGTTCCTTCTAAAAATAACCCTATACAGAAATTAGAAACAAAGCCTTTTCAGGCCAAACGCATTGATGCCAAAGATGTCATGAAAGGCAATGCCTGTAGCATCGCAATCGACTTACCAACCAACCCTGGCGCAGAAGAGTCTTCTGAGCCAGAAGAAAAATTAGGGATTTATGACCTCTTTCTATGGACTTTACTAGGAATACTCATTGTTTTACTTTTTTACAGATGCATAGGCTAAAACTGATAATTGGTTTGGGGGAAAATTTTTACAAAAATTTTCTTCCAAATAAAAATCCCTTTCATCTTTATAACAACCGAGGTAAAGCTTGAAAAATAACCTAAAATTTTTAACTCCCAACTCTTATTTATCCTTTTTGGGCGGTCTCATCAGCGGAAGTGCCTTTTACGCTTCCCTGTATTTTATAGCCCTTCAATATTTCCATTGGCCAGTCCAAAGGCTTTTAGGCCCAAACATATCCAAGGGCATTTCTTTGGACATGGCTTTATATCTAATGCTGTATGTCCTCTTTTTCTGGGGAATCATACTCATTTTCCAAAAAAATAGCCTTGTAAGCTATGAATACCAGGCACTCTGCGCCTTAGAACAAAATTTCCAAAGCTCCACAATCATCAGCAAAAGATCCGAATTAGACAATTTACGCGCCAGCATTAGCCATGGAAAAGATTCCGCAAAATTCCGAGGCAGTGTTATTCTGCAAATTTTACTGTTCCTGATAGACCATTGCCTTGTAACGCAAACATCAGAAAGAGTTATGGAAATCTTTTCCCGACGCATGCAGACACTGGAAAAGCACATTGAATCCACATACAATATGCTACGCTATATTGCATGGGCCATCCCATCCATTGGCTTTATTGGTACAGTGTTAGGAATCGGAGAAGCCATTGCCAACGCAGGCCAGGCAGTAGACAATCTGGAAGTCGTTGTCGCACCACTTGGAATGGCATTTGATACAACCCTGATTGCTCTTATCCAGAGCATAATTCTCATGTATTTTATTTACAATATGCAGCACAAAGAAGAAAACTTCCTCAATTCCGTGGATCTATTCTGTCAGGAAAAATTCATCATCAACCTTAGATTGCAGGTATAATTCTTTATGAAATCAGACCGCGAAATCAATGTGTTTAGCATCTCTTTTTTGGATGTTTTCTGCAATGCTTTAGGCGTTATGATTTTGCTCTTTGTCCTGAACAGCAAAATGCTTACTGGGGCAGTAGAAGATATGGTATCAAAATACAAACAAAAGGTTCAAGAGGCTCAAGAAGAGAAAGATAAAGCCATAAATGAGAGAACTATAGCACAAATTGCAAGAAACGAAGCCCAAGAAGCACGGAATATGGCTATTGATTCCAAAAATAAAGCGGAAAAAGCAGAAGAACAAGCCAAAAAAAGCGAGAGAGAAGCCTTGCTTGCTAAACAAGACGCTGAGAAACAAAAAAATATTGCTATTGTAGCAAAAGAAGAAAGTACAAGCGCAAAAGAAAACGCTCTGGTTGCCTTGAAAGAAGCAAAAGAAGCTAAAGAAAAAATGGAAAAAGCCTATTCCCAGCTCAAGGACAAGAACCAGGAATTGCAGAAGATCAACCAGGCTCTCCAAAAGGCCATGCAAGAAAGCCAGAGCCAGGATAAAAGAATCGAATCTCTTGTCAAAAACAACGAATCTTTGCAAAAAACTTACCAGAATCTGGAAAGAGAAAAGCAAACGATTTTAGAAGAAATTGAATCTATCAAGGCACAAAAAGAGCAAATGCAAAAGGACAGAGAAGATCTGGAAAAATGGTATAAAGAAACCAAAGAAAAAGCAGACCAGCTCTCTCTCCAATACAAAGGCGTTTTAGACCAGAACAGCACGCTTGCCTCCCG
>JABWCH010000212.1 GCA_013359215.1 Candidatus Brocadiia bacterium
CAATGATAATTCCATTTCCCAGGGTGTTGCCCTGGGCTGGTATGTATAGGTCTTTCAGGCCAAAGATTAAAGCCTTTTCAACTGGCACAAGTCGTAAAATATAAATATACTGCGGACGGCCATAAACTATAACTTTGTTCAACACCTTCAGTGTTGGATTTTGGGGGATTGCTAACCGCAGGTACGACCTGTGGCTATTCACGTTGATCCCCTTTCAGGGAAAAAATTTAGTCCATTTTGTGCTCGTTCACAGAATATTTGCCAAGTTTTAACTTGTGCCCGTTCGCAGAATAATTAGTAGGAGTTACGCAGGCATTTTGCTCTGTGTTCTCTGTTACTCTGTGGTAAAAAATTTTTGAGCGCATTAGCAGTTACGCCCATTTGAGATTAACAACAGGAGGAAACTTCTGAAATGAAAAACACACATCCAGAAAGCTATGATTTCTTGCAAGAGCAAATTTTACAAGAATGCCAGGCTATGGCAAAGCATGTTTTTTCCCTGGGGCTGAAAGTTCAGCCTGGCGCGATACAAACCATAGAAAATTTTGCTCTTTATCAGGAGAAAAAAAAGGAAAATTTGCCTAAACCTGATATCCAGGATCTGGTACAGGCCCATGCTCATCTTTCGCAGATTGTGGCCCCTGCGACACCAAGAGCAATTTTGCTTTTGGATAAAGACTATACAAGAGGTATGTCAAAGCTTTTAGGCCCAGTCCCTTTAGTGCGTTCCATGACAATGCTTTGTGTTTTTTTCTTGTTTCTTTTTTCAGGTATTTCTCTTTGCCCCCAGATATTCGCCCAGGTTATACAGGGCTATATTTTTAGCTCTTTGAATACCATACAATTGGGAGAATACCTCTTGGTTCTTTCTTCAGCGGGGATTGGTGCTTCTTTTTCTACGCTTTTTAAAGCCAATGAATATATCCTCAACAGTACTTTTGACAAAAGGCATGAATCCTCTTACTGGATACGTTTTTTCCTGGGGTTGTTTTCTGGAATCATTCTCGTGCAATTCGTTCCCATAGAAGGCGATTGGAAAATTCATGCCAAGCCTACCCTGGCTATGCTCGGAGGATTTTCTTCCCTGGCGGTGTATAAAATTCTGGCCCGCCTTGTGGAAATCATGGAAACCATCATCCCTGGACACAAGAAAAGCGCAGAAGAACAGGTCTTAAAAAGCCGATTGATGGAGCAGGCCGCGTTTATTAAACTGGGAGAAGCAGAAGAAGAGAGCAAAAAAAGGGCAAAAGAAGAATCCTTTAAAATGCGTATAGAAATGCAGCTTTACCAGGAAAAAATGAAAATAGTCTCTCATCTTTTAGAAGTGCAAAAGTCTATACAGCAAGGAGAAAAACCAGACCAAACACAGAATCGTATTTCCCAGATCATTGCATCTGTACTTTCTGGGGAAAAAGCGCAAGAAAAGAACGTCGAAGTTCAGACAGAAAGCGTTTTCGTTGGCGAAGAAGAAAGCAAAAACTATCCTTTTTTAAAATTCGAAGAAGAAAAGCCCGCCTCTTCTAAAATTTCTGGAGACATAGAAAACACAAAGCAACTGCCTCCTGTTAATATACGCAGCATGAAACAAGAAGACGGTCTTCTTCCTTTAAAGAGCCACGAAAAGCAATAAAAAATGTTTATCCCTTGCAAAAAAAAACCTTATCGATAAAATACATAAAATTTCAAAGTCATAATTTGTAACATATAAGATTTTGATTGGTGTTGAATTTTCATATAATTTTTTACCCTATATGGGTTTAACATACAAGCCTATAACCATGTCAATTTAAGGACTTATTTTTTTTACTGGTGCTTTAATTTGATAGCATTATGGGTATAATATACATTTTGGGAGATAATAATGAGCGAAGCATGGAAAGAAATTTTGATTGATGTAGAACCACGAGGCAAAGAGTTTCGTCTTGGGATTGATGCCGATGCCAGCGTGGGAGATATAATCAATGTAATTACAGAGCGATGTGAAGAAGAAGGAATTGATATAAAAAAATGGGCCAAAACGCAAGTAGGAAGCGAATACCAATTTGTGCTTTTGCGTAAGGCAGAAGGCAATGCTATTTTGCCGCCAGGAATTCCTTTAGGAGAGATCACGCCCGAAATTCAGAATAGCGAAAGATTCAAACTTAGCACACAGGCTGTTGTTGGTGCGCTTCCTGTAGCCATCTTCAATAGAAGGGTAGAAAGCCTGATCCAAGAATTCTACGCTTCTGCCTTAAAAGAAATCTACGATAAAGAAGGATGGGCTTTAGAAGAAGCCAAAAAAAAAACGAGTCCTGGGAGCATCCTAGTTTCTGGATTGGTATCATAGAAAAACACTCTGATGGTGCTTATAAAACAATACAAATGAAAAGCACAGATCTTCCAGGACTTGTTGGTGTAGGCAATGAAAACACTCTGGAGCTTTCCTGCCAGCATTGCTTTCGTTTCTCTTTGCCAAGAGAGTATCCACAAAATCTTGGGAAAATCCAGATCATTCCCGAAACCCCTTTGTTCCATCCCAGGATCACTGCGGTTGGCACAAAAGCCTGCTATACTGTAAACGGAGAGGTAGATAGGGTGTTGATCGACATTATTTATAATGTGCTACTCAGACCAGAAACTGTCCGTCCCCCTAGCATGTTCAAGGATGCCGATTGGGGGCTGGACAGCCGCAAAATGCGATGGTACATACAGTATGGGCCAGAAAAAATTTATCAGCACCTAAAACAAGAATGGCATAAAAAACAGCAGTCTAAAACCCTACTGCCTTCCACGCCCAAAAAAAAGATTAAAATTTTATAAGATGCAGGCTCAGGCATCTCCTGAGCATCTGCCCATTGCATGGAGAAAAAAAATGTTTGAAGAAAAACAACTATCTCAGCAAGAGATAGAAATGGTGAATAAATTAAAAGAAGCGCACAATCTTTTAAAAAAAGAGATCCAAAAAGTCATCGTTGGACAAGAAAAAGTCATTGACCAGGTTTTAACAAGCGTTTTTGCAAGAGGCCATTGCTTATTGATCGGCGTTCCTGGTCTGGCAAAAACCATGCTCATTTCTACTTTAGCACAATCTCTTTCTTTATCTTTTTCTCGCATCCAGTTTACACCCGATCTTATGCCAGCCGATATAACAGGAACAGAGGTCATCCAGGAAGACAAATCAACAGGAGTTCGCTCTTTTACCTTCCTTCGTGGGCCTATTTTTTCTAATGTGGTTTTGGCCGATGAAATCAACAGAACTCCCCCTAAAACCCAGGCAGCTTTGCTGGAAGCCATGCAGGAGCATCAGGTAACCGCAGGCGGAAAAAAGCATACTCTACCTGAGCCTTTTTTTGTGCTTGCCACGCAAAATCCTATTGAGCAAGAAGGAACGTATCCTTTGCCAGAAGCGCAGTTGGATCGTTTTATGTTCAACATTCTTGTTGATTATCCTACAGAAGCAGAAGAAATCAAGATCATGGAGATGACAACCGCAAGCTATCAGGCCAAAGTGGAAAAAGTCTTGGGCGCAGAGGATATTATCCATCTACAAAGCATAGTACGCCAGGTGCCTATCAGCGACCATGCCATGAACTATGCTATTTCTTTTGCAAGACTTACCAGAGTCACAGAGCCAAAAGCTCCTGACTTCGTAAAAAAATGGGTTTCCTGGGGAGCAGGGCCAAGAGCAAGCCAGTATATGATTTTAGGCGCAAAGGCAAGAGCCATATTGTACGGCAGGAATATGGCAACCACCCAGGACATCAGGGCTGTAGTCCATCCTGTTTTACGCCATAGAATCATTACAAACTATTCTGCTGCGGCAGAAGGCATTACACCAGATAAAATCATTGACCAACTGCTTGATTTGATCCCTGACAAGGAAAGTGAAGTTTTTCAGGACGATAGAATCCCAAAGGTTTTAAAATAAAGCGGGGCATCTATGGAAGAATACCAAAAGTATCTTGACCCCAAGGTACTGAATAAAATAGGCAGCCTGGAGCTAAAGGCAAGGTTGATTGTGGAAGGCTATATCTCAGGGTTGCACAAAAGCCCATATCATGGCTTTTCTGTGGAGTTTGCACAGCATAGAGAGTATGTTCCAGGAGATGACATCCGCCATATAGACTGGAAGGTGTACGGTAAATCCGACCGTTACTATATCAAGCAATATGAAGAAGAAACGAATTTGATTTCGTATTTTCTTGTGGATAGCAGTGCTTCTATGCAATATTCTTCTGGAGAAATGTCCAAATATGAATATGCTTCCCATATTGTTGCAGCATTAAGCTATCTTGTTTTAGAACAGCAAGATGCAGCAGGATTGTTCCTTTTTGATAAAGAAGTAAAAAAAATTTTGCCTGCATCTTCTAATCCTGCCCATCTCAAAGACATCGCCCATTCGCTTTCCAGCGTAGTTCCTTCTGAAAAAACAACGCTTGGGGGCGTTTTGCACGATATTTGTTCTAGGATGCGCAAGCGTGGCCTGGTGGTGATTCTATCCGATTTTTTCGATGATGTAGAAAAGACTCTGGCTGGCTTACGCCATTTCAGACATAGAAAGCACGATGTCATACTTTTCCATATACTCGACCCTCACGAAGTCCATTTTCCTCTTCAAAGAACCACGCTTTTCGAGGGGCTGGAAGAAGAGAATCTGAAAATCCTTGCTAACCCAAGAGCCTTGAGAAAAGCATATCTACAAGAAATCCAGCATTTTTTAAGAGAATTAAAAAGCGGATGTATAGCCAATCGTATCGATTATGTGCAGTTTACCACAGACCAGCCACTGGACGTAGCTCTGAGTGCCTATCTGGCAAACAGAACTAAAACCGCCAGGATATAAATCATATAAGCCATTTAGTAACTTTTTCAGTTTTATATGGCAAGTAATAAGGGATATAGACAATGAATTGGAATTTTGTACATCCTGGGTTGCTCTATGGCTTTTTGGCCTGTGCAATTCCCATCATTATACACCTTATTTTTAGGAAGCGTTATCAGAAAGTCCGTTGGGCAGCAATGCAGTTTTTGCTTGCTGCCTATAAGCAAACCAAAACGTCTTTATTGCTGGAAAATTTGCTTTTGCTTTTGCTGCGTATTCTGGTTATTTTTTTCCTGGTTCTTGCTTTTGCCCGTCCTATTGCCAGGGAAACCCCTCTTCTAAGCACCACGCAGGCAAAAGAAAGCTTCCTTCTTGTTCTGGACAATTCTTATAGTATGGGGGTGAGAACCTCCAACATTTCTCCCTTTGAAAATGCAAAAAAGCAAGCACGCGCAATTATAGAGAAGGCCAATAAAAACGATACAATAAGCCTGGTCGTTATGAACGAAACATCAGATCAGGTATTGTCCTTTGTCTCTATTGCTTCAGAAAAAAAACGCCATGAAATTTTGCAGCAAATGGAAGAAATCGCTCTTTCTGAGCTAGGGACAGATGTCGAATCGGCCATGGACATACTGAAATCCATGACAAAGCAAACAGAATATACGAATAAGCACGTTTTTATTCTCAGCGATTTCCAGAAAAATGCCTGGCAAAATGCCTGCCAGAAAAATTCTTTTCTCGAAATTGTCAAAGAAATTCGTTCTCAGGTAAATTCTTTCCAGTTTATCGACAGCAGCATTCCCAATGCTCAAAATTTAGGGATTGTCAAGCTACAATCCGATGGAGTTGTCAGCCTTGGCGAAAGATCGCGATTTACTGTTGTGGTAAGAAATTATTCTAATAAGAACTACGATGATGTTGCTGTTCATCTTTCTGTCAATGGACAAAAGCAAAAAACAGAATACATTTCTCTGACACCACAGCAGGAAGGGCAGGTTTCTTTTTATCCTAATTTTTTAAACACAGGCAGCCATTATGTCACAGTGGAAATAGACCCTGATGAATTGCCTACGGACAACAAACGCCATATATGCTTTGATGTTGTTCCCAACATTAAAGTCCTGGTCATCGATGGAGAGCCAAAAGAAGCTTCTTTTGAAAGCGAAAGCGATTATCTTATGGCTGCTTTAGGTTACACTCCACAGGGATTGATCAAAACTACCAAAGTCAACATTGGCGAGCTTTCTCCTTCTGTCCGATTCAAGGATTTTGATGTGGTTTTCCTGGCAAACCTCCAGAGCTTTGACAGCGAAAACCGCTTTTCTGAACTGGAAACCTTTCTGAATAAAGGTGGCGGAGTTTTCATCAGCCTTGGGAATAAAATTTCCCACGAATACTACAATGAAGAATTTAATAAAACAGGAAAAGAAATCTTTCCTGGGGAAATTATTGGTTTGCCAATAGGAAATACAAGCGAAAAAGAAAAAACGCTTTTTTCTCTGGACGAAATCCAGAACCATAGTGCCTGGAAATTCTTTTATGAGAATCGCCGCCTTTTAGAAGATCTCAAGCAATGCCTTGTGTTTAAATTCTTTCCTGTCAGGGTCGATGCTGAGGATGAAAATGTCCGTATTCTGGCAAGATACAACAGCCCTGGAAACTACCCTGCTTTTCTGGAGCGCAAATTGGGGCGGGGCAAGCTGCTCCTCTTCACTAGCACTCTGGACAGAGAATGGACGAACTTCCATACAGACCAGTTTGGGCATGTTTTTGTGGTGATGATTCATGAATTTTTGCAATACCTTGTTTCTCGACCTGAAGAAAACAATCTTTCTGTAAGGTTTCCAATAAATAAAATTTATGACTTTTTTGTACAAAATGCCCGTATGATTCCGCCCAAAGGAGAATCCATAAGGCTGCAATTGCAAACTTTGGACAAAGGGAGTTCCCACAAGATTTCCTATCCAGACACCCAGACTTCTGGAATCTATACAGTAGAGCTATCTGTTCCTCCTCAAATACAGGAGGAAAAGCAAGATATCAAAACCAGGGAATATTTTGCCGTCAATGTGTTGCCCCAGGAAGGGGATATCAACTATATGAGCAAAGAAGAGCTTTTGGGATACTTTAAAAATAGCGATTTAAAGTATGAAAAAGACACAGAAACCAAAAGCAAATCCCTGGCAGAAAAAAAAGATGTAGAATACTGGCGGCAAATCCTGATCCTTCTAATACTTCTTTCCCTGGCAGAAACACTTTTGGCTATGCTATTCGGAAAATATAGCTAGATAAATGCTTATAATTACCAGGGGCATTGCCCCTGGCTATTATATTTGTTTTTATTGAAACAACAAAATATCAAGAGGAAATTATGTTACTTTGGATTTTGGCTCAGACAGAAACCAAACTTTCTTTGGACTGGAAGAATGCTTTACCCCCCTGGGTCATTGCTATGATTGCTGTTTTTCTTCTGGTTTATGTATATTTTTGCTATAAAAGAGAAACCGCATCTTCTTCCCTGGTTATAAAAATATCTCTGGGATTGCTGCGGCTTATCATCTTATTGTCTTTTCTTGCTATTCTTTGCGAGCCTGTATGGCATGAAGAAACCTCCAAAACAAGGAAGTCTCATCTTGTTTTTATGGTGGACTCTTCTTTGTCCATGAAAAACAAAGACCAGTACAATGACGCTGACATAAAAGGGCTTTCTCAGATTCTTGCTTCCCAAAACAGCAAAACACTCTCTGAACTCACCCGAATGGAAATTATAAAAAAAGTACTATCCTCTTCTTTGCGAATTGGAGAATTGGAAAAAGAATGTGAGATAAAATGGTGCAAGTTCGCAGGCGATGCTACCTTGGTTTCTGCCCTGGATGAAATTGAAGCAGATGGTCAGAGAACCAACGTATATAACAATCTTATGAGTGCCATTTCTTCCTTTCATGGCCGCACGATTAGTGCTGTCTATCTGCTAACCGATGGGCAGCATAACACACACATCAACCCTGCCGAAAAAGAACAGGCATTGGAGCAGGCCGCAACATATACCAAAGAAAGAGACATTCCCGTTTATACTGTAGGCATAGGAAGCACAGAAAAAAAACGAGACATTGCCCTGGTTACTCTGGAAGCACCTGAAATCGCGCTTCTGGATGACAATGTTCGGTTTGATATAGAAATCCGCCATAGCGGATACCAGGGGCAAAGCATCCCTGTTTATATCAAATGGGGAGATAGTATCATAGCAGAAAAAATGGTAACCTTAGAGCAGGACAATTTACAAAAGGCTTCTTTGTACCATGCTTTTACCATTCCAGACGACTACAATATCACGATTATGGTTGCAGACCAGCCAGGCGAGTTTACCTTAGAAAACAATGCTAAACAGCATAACATCAAGATCATCCAGGAAAAGCTCCGCGTGCTTTATTTGGAAAACCTTCCCCGATGGGAATACCGATATTTAAAAAACGCACTGGTTCGGGATCAAACTGTGCTTGCCAATACATGGCTTTTTTCAGCAGATAAGGATTTTCCGCAGGAAAAAAGCAAATTAGCCCCGTCGATTTCGGGCATTCCTGATAAAAAAGATCTGGAATCAATCCATTGTATTCTCCTGGGGGATGTATCTCCTGGACAAATGGGCAAAGAATTCATGACAAATCTTGTTGATTTTGTCAAAGAAGGCGGCGGTGTTGCCTTTATAGCAGGGACACATTCTAACCCTTCGGAATACCTGGACAGCCCGCTATTCCCTCTTTTGCCTGTTCAGATAGAAACCAAAAGCGAAATAGAAAACAATGCTTTGCAAAGAATTCGGCTTACTCCAGAAGGCAAATACCATTCGCTTATGAGGCTTTTACCCAATGTGGAAGACAATACGCAGCTTTGGGAAAATGAAAGAACGGGGCTTCCTGGATTCTATTGGGCTTTTCCTGTGAGCAAAGGGAAACCAGCGGCTACAATTCTTGCTGTAAGCCAATCTACAGGAAATCCTCTTATGGCAACCCAGATCTATGGCAAAGGAAGAACCTTCTTTACTGCCCTGGACGATAGCTGGAGATGGCGTTACCTTTATGGCGACCGCTATTTTTACCGATTCTGGGGACAGGTGATCCGCCATGTCGCGATGGGGAAGCTTGTTACCTCCAACAGACAATACTATCTCCGCGTTGACAACACAGAATATTCTATAGGCGAAAAAGTCGAGATTACCTTGAGAATGCGAGATACGATCAAGAGTACAGAAAGACCAAAAGAAATAGATGTGCTTTACATAGAGCCAGGGAATGAAGAAAAAAGCAAAAAACTTCCAGTGGCAGACAATGAGCCTGGGACATACCAAAGCTCTGTGATTGCCACGAAAATAGGAATGCACAAAATCAAGTTCACTCCCCCTGAAGGCAAAGAGCTAGAAGTCGCCTTCAACGTTGTTCCTCCTACAGCCGAAGCTGGAAATGTAGAGCTTCATGAGGAAGACTTGAAAAAATTTGCCAAAAAAGCCAAAGGCGAATATCTGAAAATCTATGAACTGGAAGCATCTCTTAAAAAACTCAATCCCAAAAAAGAAACAATTCACGAAACGGAAAGAGAATACCCTTATTGGGATAATGAAAGTATCTTGCTTGTAATCATAGGGCTTTTTACAGCAGAATGGATTTTGCGAAAGATGTTCAGAATGCTATAAAAATGATCTATAGAAACTGAAAAGTTAGATGTTTGCCGAAAAAGCAAAGATTTTTATCACGAATAAGACGAATGGTCGAATGGCACGAATAGTTTTTATAAAAATTTCATTCGCGTAATTTGTTTCGCGTAATTTGTATATTCATCTTATTCGCGATTAATATCTTAAATTAAAGGAATTGCTTGTGTTACGAAAATTTACCCAAAAGCTTTTGTCCACGGATATTCAAAAAAAGGTGGAAGATCGTTTGGCTCAGATTTCGCCTTCTTTAAATGAATTAGGATACGATGAATGGGGCATGCACCTTTCCTCTATCAAAAAAGCGATTTTAAGTCTGAGCTTTTTATACGAAAAGTATTTCCGCGTAGAGCTTCACGGCATAGAAAAGCTTCCTCCAGGAAGAGTTTTGCTTGTAGCAAACCACGGCGGTCAGCTTCCTATAGATGCGGCCATGCTCTGCTATGCGGTATTGATGTATGCTGATCCCCCCCGAATTGCAAGAACTATGGCCGACCGTTTTCTGCCAAAGCTTCCTTTTTTAAGCACTTTTTTTGTCCGATGTGGGCAGGTCATTGGAACGCCTGTGAATTGCAAGGCACTCCTGGAGAACGAAGAGGCTGTCGTTGTCTTCCCTGAAGGAACGAGAGGCTTAGGAAAACCCTATTGGAAACGCTATCAGATACAGGAGTTTGGCAGTGGTTTTATGCGAATCGCTTTAGAAACCAACACACCAATTGTTCCCGTAGCGTTCATCGGTACAGAAGAAGCATATCCTTCTTTCTACAATGCTAAACCTGTAGCCAAATTCTTGAAGATTCCCTATTTCCCTATCACTCCAACATGGCCTATCTTAGGCCCTATAGGTGCTTTGCCAATACCCGCCAAACTCCATATACATTTTGGCGATCCACTGACTTTTTCTGGGGATTTTGATGGAACAGAGCAAGAAATACAACAAAAGGTATATGTAGTCTCTCAAAGCATACAAGATATGATAAAGCAAGGGCTTAAAGAACGGAAAAAAATATTTTCCTAATGAAAAAATTTACGCAAAGCATAACATATTGGCTTGTATAAAATTTCAAGCAGCAAGCGGGTTCTATCAGACGCGAAATAGCTATATCTGAAGTCATGGGAGTCAATTTTAAGATGAAAAAAAAACTTTTATTCTTGTTTTTTTTGGTTGTTTTAGGTTTGTCTTTTTTTTTGATGGCGTACTATACAAAAGAGACTGCTCCTATTTTAGGATATGGGACTATAGAAGCAAGGGAAATACATCTGGGATCTAAAATTGGAGGGCGGGTCAGCAAGGTTCTCCACAGAGAAGGCGATACAATAGAAGCAAATGAGGCGATTTTTGAGCTGGATGCCAGGGAGCTTATGGCTCAAAAGTCTGAAGCTCTGGCAACATTGGCTTCTGCTGAGGCAAATTTACGAGAGCTTTTAGCTGGCTATCGTCCAGAGTTGATTGAAAAGGCTCAGGCCCAGGTAGAAGAGCAAAAAGAATATATGAAAAAATTGCAGGCTGGCCCTATGTCAGAGGAAATCCAGGCACAGGAGGCCAGGATGAAAAGTGCTCAGGCAGATCTCCAACATGCCAAAAAGACCTATGAAAGGGTGTTGGGACAGGTAGAGCAGAAAATTTTTCCTGAGCAAGAAAAAGACAATGCCCTGCGTACCTTGAATATGGCACAAGAGCATTACTATGCAGAAAAAAAGAACCATGAGCTTTTGCTGGCAGGAACAAGAGTAGAAGATATAGCCATCGCTGCTGCCCGTCTTGCTCAGGCACAAGCAGAATGGAAAAGACTGAAAGCTGGCCCAAGAAAAGAAGAAATGGAGAGGGCAGAGGCTCTGCTGGAAGAAATCAAGTCTCGTATTGACAGGCTCAAGATACAGATTGAAGAATGCTATATCAAAAGCCCCATAAAAGGCCAGATAGAAGTTTTCGACCTGGAAGCTGGCGATATTCTCGCAGCAGGGCGCACAGCCGCAACGATAATCAAGCCTAATGATCTTTGGGTAAAAATCTATATCCGAGAATATGAGCTGCATCGAGTTTCCTTATCCCAGGAGGTTGCTGTGATTGCAGAGCAAAGCCGAAATCAAGAGGTGCGTTCTGTTTTTCTGAAGCTGCTTTTTTCCTGCTTTTCTCCTGCAACGGAAAAAAAAGCTTTTGCAGGCAGAATCGTCCATATTGCAAGCCAGGCTGAATTTACGCCAAGAAATGTACAAACCACCCAGGAACGCGGAAATCAAGTTTTTGCTGTAAAAGTGGAAATCCTGGATGCGCAGAAACTGCGCCCTGGTATGTCTGTTATGGTGCAGGAGAAAAAGGAATGAAAGAAGTCATTGTAGCGGAAAATCTCAGCCGCCGTTTTGGCAACTTCACTGCCGTAGACAATGTTAGCTTTTCTATTCCTCAAGGCAGTATATTTGGATTCTTAGGGCCAAATGGTTCTGGGAAATCTACCGTAATCCGTATGCTATGCGGAATTCTCATGCCTAGTGCTGGCAAAGCCTCTGTTCTAGGCTATGATATATGCTCTGAAAGCGAAAAGATTCGAGAGAACATAGGCTATATGTCACAAAAATTCAGTCTTTATACTGATTTGAGCGTCCATGAAAACATTACGTTCTATGCCCGACTTTATGGTTTGTATGGCAAAAACCTTTCTTCTCGAAGAGAGGAAGTGATCCAGCTCGTTGGAATACAGGATCATATTGACAAACTTGCTGGCAACCTTTCTGGAGGATGGAAACAACGTCTGGCACTCGCCTGTTCTTTGATCCATCAGCCTAAGGTTATTTTTTTAGACGAACCAACCGCGGGGATTGACCCTGTAGCACGCAGAAAACTATGGAATCTGATTTTCCAGCTTTCTGCGCAGGGAATCACTTTTTTCGTAACTACCCATTACATGGATGAAGCAGAAAGATGCAGCCAGGTAGCCTACATTTACAATTCTCACCTGATTGTCTGTGGAATACCCGAAAATCTGAAAAATCTCCCTGAAATCACGCCTTGCGGTATGAAGAGGATGGAAGTTTCATGCGATGATACAACCCATATTCTAAATCATATTCTAACCTTGCCCTACATAGAAGAAGCAACCATCTTTGGTCAGGCAATCCATACGCTACTTTCCGAAGAAATCACCACGGAACAATTGAGAAACGATATTCTGGCTTACAAAAGCCTGGCATTAGAAATTCGAGAAATCCGACCGACTTTAGAAGATGTATTTGTAAGATTATGTTCTATTCAAAGGGAAAGCAAATGAAGGGATTTTCAGCAATATTCTATAAAGAGATCATTCAATTAAGAAGAGATCCTGTAACTCTTGTTGTGATGTTTTTAATCCCTATTTTGCAGCTTACAATCTTTGGATATGCAATAGATATGGACGTTCAAAATTTTCCTACTGTTGTTTATAACCTCGACAACAGAAAAGAAAGTCGCGAAGTGTTGAGCAGATTTGAAAATAGCCGTTTTTTCCAAATCATAGAAGAAGTCCATTCTGATCGTGAATTAGACCAAAGAATGGTTAGCGGCAAAGCAAAAGTGGGAATCAAGATACCTCCTGATTTTTCCAATCTGATCCAAAGAGGCAAGCAGGCCACCATATTGATTCTAATCGATGGCTCTGATTCCACCATTGGAATGAGAGCCTTGAATGTAGCTCAGTCTTTAGGCTTCAGGGAATCCTTACTTCGCAGCGGAGTAGACCCTGCTTCTTCCCAATCTTTTTCTGTAGATGTTCGGCCTCGTATGCTCTTCAATCCTGATATGAAAAGCTCTCATTTCATGGTTCCAGGTCTTGTGGGAATCATTATGCAGATTGTCACTCTTTTTTTGACAGCATTTGCTTTGGTAAGAGAAAAAGAAAGAGGCACAATGGAACAGCTTCTTGTATCTCCTATTAGCAAAAGCGGGCTTATTCTGGGAAAGCTGATACCATACTCCATCATTGGTTTTTTGGAAACAATCTGCGTGTTGTGTATAATGTATTTTGTTTTTGGAGTGCCTATCCAGGGATCTCTTTTTTTGCTGACGGTTTTATCCTTGATTTTTTTGCTCTGCGCCCTTAGCATGGGAATTTTGATTTCTATTTTTGCCCAGAACCAAAACCAGGCCATGCAGTTTGCTTTTTTGATGACCATGCCTTCGATCCTTTTAAGCGGATTTATTTTTCCCAGAGAAACCATGCCTTTTGGTATATATCTTTTAAGCTATTTTATCCCTGTAACCTATTTTCTGGAAATCCTTCGTGGAATCATTATACGCGGAGCAGGCATCTTAGAGTTATGGGACGAAGCAGTGATTCTGTGTATTTTTTGGTTTATTTTAATGGTAATCAGCGCAAAAGGCTTCAAAAAAAGCCTTGCCTGAGAAGGAATGCATCGGAAAATTCCCGTAAGTAATGGGAATTCTTTGTTCTTTCCCTTAACTTACGTTATCACCTTAGTTTGACAATGTTAAATTCCAGTTGTTGATTGCCAAATAGTTACGAAAAATTTATGATTTAATAGTTTGAAACGAAAATCAAAATTTGATAAAAAAGTATCTCCGTAATTTGACAATGTTAAATCTGATTTCTTGTATTTCAAGGCTTACCGTGAATTTTAGGTATTTATTTTAGGAAAAATTTAACCACGAAGAACACGAAGAGTA
>JABWCH010000213.1 GCA_013359215.1 Candidatus Brocadiia bacterium
GAAGCGCAAAGAAAAAAAACTTTAGACGATGAAGAAAAACTACGCACTGCAATACAAAAGGGAATGATGCAAGGCGAAATCGAAGGCATCAAAAAAGGCAAAATCGAAGGCATCAAAAAAGGCAAAATCGAAGGCAAAATCGAAGGCAAAATCGAAGCAATAGAAGCGATGCTGGAAATAAAGTTTCAAGAGAGAGGATTGCGTTGGATGAAAAAGATTAGGCAGATACAGGATTTGGATAAGCTGAACAGGATTTTCCAGGACGCAAAGACATTGGATATCGAGAGCTTTGAGAAGAATCTGGAATCCTATCTGTAAAGAGAGATGTAGGGGATGCAATGTGGAGATCGAGGCTTCTTTGGGAGGGCGTTGCAGCATCGTCCTTGATTTTTCAAGAAAATTGATAAAAATAGTGGATAAAAATTTGGAAAAATGTAAAATAAAGTCATAGTCTCCAAGTTAAAAAAAATGGAGGGTCTATGACAATTAATATTGATAGAGAAAATAACAAATTTCGAGTCAAAACACAACAATTTAATACTGAATGGATACCAGATACTCTAGAAAATAGAAAAACAACGGTTGTCTTTTTAAGATTGATGGAAGATGAAAATGGCAAAAAGCTTTTTACTTTGCAAGAATTAGCGCAAATCACTCAAGGTATTTCCCCAAATACAGCGTTAAAAGCGATAAAGCAATTTGATGAAAAAGATAGAGATTTTTATAAATTACACTTGCATCATAATCCAAAACTCAATGGAAGAGAAATCGAAGCAATAACTAAAATTATAAAAGAAGATCCATTAGAAACATAAAGCCAGTAGTTGAACTACTGGCTTTTTTTATTGCAGAAGAATGGTATTAGCCATTCTTAGCTGTATTTTAGTAGACTTGTGTACTTTCTTCTTCTTTGACGGGTTTTTGCAGAAGTTCGGAAGACATCTCTACTGTCAGACGGGAGTCACCTTTGCTTGCAGCTCTTGCGCGAATGGTGAATTTGATTTTCTGTTTGGGTTCAAGTACTGGATAAGGAGCGAATACAACTCTCTTGCCCTGGATAGAACCTTGTGTATCACCAGCAACTTGTACTGGGTTGGTTTCAGCAGGGAAGATAGCTACGATCTGGACTTGACGATCCAAAGCAGTACCTTGGTTGGTTACTTCGATAACATAGGTGGTTTCTTCGTTCATCAAGAGAGGATCTTCTGTATCGATTACTTCCAGCAACAGAGCAGGGAAGCCTTTCCATAAGGTGCAGCATTCTACTTTTTCATTGATGCCTTCTGCAGAAACTGCGGAGACTTGCATGCAATGTTTTCCTGCAAATTTGGACATGACTTCTACGCTGATTACTTTTTCTGTTCTAGGAGCTAAAGAAGCAACGTTCCAAACAGCTTGGTTTCCTGCTACATTAGGATTGCCTTCAGCAGCGACTAATGTCAATTGAGAAGACCACATAGCGGTAATGACAACATTGGTAAGAGCGATATCGCCTGTGTTGGTCAGGACAATTCTGTTAGCACCGCGTTTGCCAACGAACATTTCTTCAGAGCAATTCAACGCGAGTTGAGCAGATTGTTTCTGAATGACTGTTTTGGCGCAGGCTTGTACTGGTTCTGCATTGTCAGCCATGGCTTTGGCGCAGTTGTTGGCTTCGCCAGTGTTGACTGCTTTTACAGGAATCTGGATGGTTCTGGAATCATTAGGATTCAGATCACCGATGGTGTATTGCAGTTCAGCTCCTCTGGGATGATTGACTTGAGAAGGTAGAGGATCTACGACTTTGACATTTTTAGCAACGCCTGTTCCAACGTTTTTAACTACGATATTGTAGGTGAATTCACTATCCAATTTGGCAGTGGGAGGTGCTGTTTTGGTGATTTCGAGTTTAGGAACACCTTTCCACAATGTGCAGCAATTGGCTGTCTGAGTAATACCTTCAGCACAGGTTAACGTCAGCTTTACGCAATGATTGCCTTCAACATCAGCAACGACTGCCTGGTTGCAATTGACTTGAGCACCAGCTTTGAGTTCGCCAATGTTCCAAACAACCTTATTGCCCATAACATTGGTGGTGCAATCGGATTGGAGAACTTTGACAGCAGCAGGATATTCGAGTTCAACAACAACTTTGGTTAAAGAGGTATCGCCTGTGTTCTGTACACCAAAATTGACATTGGATCTGGTTCCAACAAGTCCATTTTGAGGGCAATTCAAAGAAACAACAACGTCTTTCTTCATGATTTGTGTACAAGCTTTGTCGGAAACTTCGCCAGCATTGCTGGAACGAGCGAAAGCCACGTTGCATACATTGCCTCTGACCATTGCTTTGACGGGAACGTTAAAGCTTTTGGATGCATTAGGAGCAAGATCGCCAACCTCGAAGGTCAAAGTATTTTTTCCACTTGTATGGACAAGTCCTTCGGGAATCTGGTCTGTGACAACTACGCCTCTAGCAACTGCTGTACCTTTGTTTTGTACAACAACGGTGTAGGTAATTTCTTGATTCAGGTTAGCTGTGGCAGGACCTTGTTTGGAAATAGCAAGCATGGGTTTTCCAACGAGTGTGTCTACGCAGTATCTTGGGAATGCCATAGCTACGTAGCAAATCCAATGCTTTCCTTCTTGTTCGGGTGTCCACCAAACCTGGATTTTTCTTACCTGGTCTTTGTTCATGGAACCTAAATCCCATACCAGTTTATTTCCTTCTACTGTAGCAGGAGGTTCGCTCTTGACATACTTCAGATTGGGAGGTATTCTGGTGATGAGCTTGACTTCGCCAGCATGCTGGAGTGCAGTTACGTCAACATCAGATTGATAGGTTTGTCCAATGACAGCTTCTTTAGGTGCAGAAGCAACGACTTTGATAAGGCTGCATACATCGCAACCTTGTCCACTAAATACGGGTTCTTCGACTTTAGCAGCTTTTTCTACAGGAGCTTGTTTTTTTACAACGGGTTTTTCTTCATGGCGAGCAGCAGGACAACAACTTGTAGTGAAGACTACAGCTAATGCGAGAATGAAAATAAGGAGACTAATCTTTTTCATTCAGCCTCTCTCCTTCCAAATACATAAATTTACAATCATTTTCTATAATACAAAAACACACTTATCCAATTGTTTTTTGCTAAACAAGGTATGAATAAGTTTGGAATGGAAGGTACGAGCAATATCTATAAGAATTTTTATTGCTAATACAAAAGCCATCCCTTTACATTACTAAAGCCATAACTCGTTTCAAGCAAACAACAATCGTTCCATAAACAGTTCTCGAAATATTTCAAAAGCTAAAATTAACCTGTTTCTACCGATTAGAAATTGGATCTTTTACATAATTTGATTGTCTAATTTAGAATAGCAAGCAAAGTCGCAATATTTATCAGTAGAATACCATTATTATAAAACGATTTTTTTTTTTTGCAACAAAATTTCTTTCTGGAAACAAAATTAATGCAAAGCACCTAAAAAGGCTATTCGCCTCTTAAAAAATCGATTTCTTTTTCCAGATCTTCTTTATATAAAAGAACTCCTTTTAAAAAAGCCTTGGCAGAAATAAAAGATGTTTTAGGGTCAGTATCCTTATCAAAGGATATTTCTTTTAGGGTTTTCATTCCAAACTTAGCAAATCGATTGCGATTTTCTTCGCTGACATTTTTTTCCCAGATTGCATCAGGAAGTTGAGTTATGATTCTATCACAAAATGCCATTATTTTTTTTTGATATGCCTGGAAAGATTCTTTGTGCTGCTTTCGAGAAGCATACAGGTCTTTTTTCATCAGCTCTTTTTGCTCTGCCAGAAAACCTATATTTCTTTCTTCCTGATAGTACAAAAGAGTAAATAGAGCAAGACATACAAAGATCAAGGAAAACAAAACGATTTGTAAAAACCTGGCTTGTTTTTTCTGTTGTAAAAGATCCTGGGCATTTTTTTGGTATATCAGGAATTCTGGACAGGATTTTAGCATTTGTAAGCTTTTTTCAAAAGAATTGCTCTCGCAAAGAAACTCCTGCCATATTGATTCTGGCCTGTTGCAAAGAGGTATAATACTCCAGGCAAGGCTCTTGGCTTTGCTTTTTGCATGAACAAAAAGATTGCCTGAGAGACGAAAGGTAGGCCGATTTTCATGATCCTTTAAATCATATTCTAAATCAGCAAAAAAAAGACACCCTACGGCGGGTGTTCTGTCCCCTGCTTTACACCCTAAAATAACGATTTGGTTCAATCCTTTATCTTGTAAAAATGTCTGTGAGCAACAAAAATTTTGTAAAGATTCTTTTAGGTCTGAAGAATAGTTTGGAAACTCTTTGATTCCAAAATCTTTTGTGGGACTAATAGGAGAAATATAGCCATTGGTAAAAACCACTTTTTTTTCCACGAATCGCCTTTCTTACTGTGAAATAGGAGTTACGCAAAGAGGTTTTTATTTGGGAGAAAATTTTCCCCCAAACCCCCTTTAAAAAATTTTATATCTTTAATCTTTATTTACAAAACTGCTCGACGTTTCATATCATATCCCTTGAATTTCCCTAATGGCTTGGGATACGCGAGATCGGACATAGTCATCGCCGTCTTCCATAGCAATCTGCAAAGACTCCAATGCTTCATGGGATTTCCATTTGCCCAGGACTTCTGCTGCACAGGCTTTAACGCTGTTACTTTTGTCTCTCAGAGCCTTGCAAATCACTTTAATGGTGCTAGAATCCTTGATTTCCCAAAGGGCCAGGATAGCAGCACCCCGAACATGCGCATCCTGATCATTTTCCACGAGGTATTTCAAGGTTGGCAATGCTGAAGTATCGTTTATCTTACCCAATGCAATGGCTGCATTCATTCGTAAAATAACGCTTACGCTTTTCAAAAGCGAAATTAAAACAGGCACTTCTGTCATACCACCAAGAACCCCTACTGCATTCGCCACAGCAGCACGAACCTCATCAGGTTCATTTTCATTTTTCAGGATTCTTAGCATCTGCTTTAAACCAGAAGAGTCTCCCAATTTTGCAATAGATTCTGCTGCTCTTTGCCTGACTTCTAAAGATTGGTCTGCATTCAAAACATTAAGAAGTATGGGAGCTAGAGAAGGGTTGCCTGTTTTTCCTAAAGCTCGGACAGCATGTTCACGAATTCTGCGATCCTGGTCTTTGATTGCAATAGACAGACTCGAAGCCGCGACAGGGCCGCCTATTTTGCTTAAAGCCTTGGTTGCTGTCAGCCGCACCTCTGGGTCATCGTCCTTTAGAAGCTGGTTGAATGTCATAATCATCTTTTCATCACTAATATTGGAAAGAAGCTCGCTTACATTTCTTCTTATGGTAACGCTAGGGTCATCTATTACTTGCTTTAAAGCAGGAGCAACAGAATTGTCTCCGATTTTCGCCAAAGATTCTATTGCTTTTAGCCGTACAACCTTATCGCTATCCTTGAGTTGTTCCATAAGAACAGAAACACAATCTTGAAAAGGGAAGTATCCCAATGCTTCTGTTGCAAGCCTTCTTACTCTTGGGTCTTTGTCAGATGTTCCTTTTGTAATCAAGATCAACCCCTGTTCGTCTTTTCTTTTGGCTAAAACCCGAATTACCTGCAAGCGGACTTCTGGAGTGCTTGTGTTGAAAATTTGCTGAAGCTGCTTTAAGGGAAGATTAGGATCTAAAACAACTCTTTTGGATTTTGGGCTTTCCAGGGAAGCTCGATCCATCTCTTCCTCTTGTTCTGTTTCTTCATCACTTTCTTTTTTTAAGCTTTCTAAAATTTTTTTTGCTATGCGGTAGGCATTATCAGCACTTATCGCTATGGTTTCCTTATCTTCCAGGCTATTGCTGAATTCTAAAAAAACAACATTCCCTTCTTGCGAGAGGGACACAGAGGAACTATTATAAAATAGGATATTTTTTTTGTTGCTCATGGACATTTATCCTTGGGATTGGTTTAATTCAGAAAGAGCAGAGTTGGATAGTTTTTTTGCCATTATAAGATCTTGTTGCATATCATGATAGCATTGGGCAGCATTTTTGAATTTTTTTTCTTCTATGTTTTTCAAGGTAAGCTTTAAATATACTTCAGCGCGATAAAAATATGCCTGTGGCTTATTTGAGTCTAAGGCAATAGCGACATCATAATCTTTTAATGCTCTGGTAAAATTTTTTATGCCAGAATAGGCAAAACCACGGTGGCAATAAGCACTATAGTATTTAGGATCTTGAAGAATGGCTTTATTGAAAAACTTCAGTGCCTGTTTATATTTTTTCCATTTTACCAAAATATCCCCACTATGATTCCACGCTCTGGTATGATCTGGTTTTAAAAAGTAGATATAGCGATAAAAGCATAAAGCCTTTTTCCAATGACCTTTTTCTCTTAAATTCTGAGCACTTTCAAACCATCTTTCTATGTTTTTCTCCAGTTGCTTTTCATCCCAGAAAAACCTTTTTTTTATAAAAAAAACAAAAATATCTAAAATTTTAAATTTTTCCCAAGAAAAAGACAAAAAATCATGGAGCTTTTTTATCTTTTCTTTCCATAAGATATTATGTCGCCTCGGAGAAGCATCATGGCCGATAAAAGTCAGCGCGGTTTCGCCCAAAATATCTTCTACTTTATGAGAAAAAGGAGAAAGTGCCTTGAGAGTTTCTTCCATATTTTGGTAGCGTTTTTCAGGAATGGCATTCATCATCTTTTCTACTGCCATGGCAAGTTCAACGGGAATCTTTGGATTCAGAGCAGAAAGGCGGACAATGCGGTCTTCCAGATACTTGCTTTGTAGCATAGCACCCTGGCCTTGCTTTTTGTGTATCTCTCGGAAAGGATTGATACCACTAAGCATTTCATATAGGGTAACACCTAATCCATAAACATCCATTCTTGCATCTTGCATGTTGACATCACTAAGCTGCTCTGGTGCACTATACTCTGGTGTACCAAGAGGGCCAGTTGCAGGACATTCAGGGGATGTGGAAATGCTAAAGTCAGCCAAAACAACGTTACCTGACTTATCCAAAAGGATATTGGCAGGCTTTACATCTCTATGCAGGCAATGATTTTTGTGCATATAGGATAAAGCGCATATAATTTGAACCGCAATGTTTACTGCTTCTAATGGTTCAAGCGCGCCCTTTTTATGCAAAAATGCAGCCAGGTTTCCTCCTTCCATAAAAGGAGTAACGATGTAGTGTACATTTTCTCCCTTCCAATCTGATTCCCCAAATTCCCTAAAAGGCAAGAGGTTGGGATGCGATAAACGAGAAATCGAATGGAGTTCTTTATGGACAAACCTCAATACATCTTCTCTGTTAGAGAAAAAAATCTTCACGGCGACATCGTCTTTATAAATAAAATCAAAAGCCTGATAAACTTCCCCATGCGCTCCCCATCCAAGCAATTTTTTTAGCTCGTATTTTTTAGCAAAGAGAATATTTTCTACTATTTCTTTAGACATAGATTGGCTCATTTTTCATCTTGAGCAAAAAATTTTCTTGACACAGGAAAAAAGTTCGTTATAATGATATCATAATGAATGCAAAAGCGGGTGTAGCTCAGGGGTAGAGCTCTAGCTTCCCAAGCTAGGAGTCGAGGGTTCGAA
The DNA here is from genome assembly GCA_013359215.1 of Candidatus Brocadiia bacterium. Classification (GTDB taxonomy): domain Bacteria; phylum Planctomycetota; class Uabimicrobiia; order Uabimicrobiales; family JABWCH01; genus JABWCH01. The sequence goes on from JABWCH010000213.1 coordinate 7,578, forward strand.
GCCCTTCACCCGCTCCATTTCATCCTTTTCTCCTTTCTTTTTATCTTCTTATCACCCCTCTTGTTTGTAAAATAAACTTTCTGGTACAAAACTAGAGGGATGAATTTTTTTTGAGGGGCTTATGCCCCTACCTCATAGACTTTCTTTTTTTACAAATCCGCTAACAAAATCCTGTCAGTATCATTGTAGCATTTTTTTGGTTTCTTCAATGAGCTTAGGAATCACTTCTAATGCATCTCCAATAATTCCATAGTTAGCAACCTGGAAAATAGGTGCTTCTGGATCTTTGTTGATGGCAACGATGATTTTAGAAGTGCGCATACCAGCGAGATGCTGGATAGCACCAGAAATACCGCAAGCAATATATAGCTGAGGAGATACTGTCTTTCCTGTCTGTCCTACTTGCTCATCGTGTGGCCGCCATCCTGCGTCCACTACTGCCCTAGATGCACCAACAGCCGCTCCCAGGATGGCTGCCAGATCTTGTATCATATGAAAATATTCTGGGCCTTTCATTCCTCTACCACCAGATACAACAACAGAAGCTTCTGTTAAATCCAGTGTCTTGTTTTCTTTTGCTTTTACTTCCACAATTTTTACTTTAGGCTCAGCAAGAGGGACATTCATCTTTATCATTTCGCAAGGGCAAGGGGATTCTGTTATGCTGAAAACATTAGGACGTAAAGAAAGAATGCTGGGCTTGGCAGGAAGTATGGTAACAATGGCTTTTCCTGCATAAATGGGTCTTTGTGCCTTAAATTTACCATCCTTTACTTCCAGACTAGTACAATCTGTCAAAGCTGTAGTACGCAATTTGCCTGCAATCAAGCCAGACAAGGCTTTCCCTTGTGCTGTGGCGGAAAAGAATATGTATTCTGCCTGAGTTTGCTTTATGGCTTCTTCCACAATCTGGCAATAGCTCTCTAAATAAGAATTAGCAAGCTGTGGATTTTCTACAAGCAATGCTTTGGATATACCGTATTTCCCTAGCACTTCTACATTTGGCAAGCTATGCCCCATCACTAAAGCAATAGCAGGCAAATTCAAAAGCTTGCCACATCGGACAGCTTCTGATGCGACTTCAAAACTTGCTTTGCGAAACTGAGTGTCTTTGATTTCTGTAATCACTAAAATTCCGGCCATGTTATCTAGCTCCTTTGACTTATATTACTTTTGCTTCTTCATGCAAAAGACGTAAAAGTTCTTTGACAGCATCTGGACCATGTCCAACAATTTTTCCACCTGTTCTTTCTGCTGGAAGTTCCATTTTTTCAATTTCAAAATGGTCATTGGGAATATCTACAGGAACGATCTTCAATTCTTTTTGCTTGGCCTTACGAATATTGATTAAAGAACAAATTCTTGGGTCTACATTGCTCTTCTGGATAGATAAAGCGCAGGGAATTGTACTCTGCAAAACCAGATGTCCACTTTCCACTTCGCTGTCTGCTTTTATTTTTCCATTTTCTAAAGAAAAAGATACAACAGTACTCAGGAATGGTATGCCCAAAAGCATGGACACAATAGCACCTACCTGCGAGCTATCTGTATCTGTGGCCTTGATACCAAATAAGACCAAATCGGGCTTTTCCTGAGAGATGGCATCGCTTAAAGCTTTGGCAACATTAAAGGAATCCATAGTATCTGCATTGCTTTGCAAAAGAATGCCTCTGTCTGCTCCCATGGCAAGGCATGTCCGCATATTTTTTTCAGAATCCGCAGGCCCCAAAGTAACGACAACCACTTCTGTTCCTGGTGTTTTTTCTTTAAAACGAATCGCATGTTCAACCGCTATTTCATCGTATGGACTTACGATGTACTCTACATCTCCTTTTTCAATGCTTTTGCGGTCACTACCGATTTTCACTTTTAACGCAGTGTCTGGGACTCGTTTAACGCATACAACAATTTTCATAAAACAAATCTCCCTTACTGTATTCTCGTGTTGGTATATAAAAATAGTATGGGAATAGTCCATTCTCTAAACCAAACGAGAAGTGATGTAATCAGAAAATTATACAAAATTTGCTTTCTTATTGTAGAATTTTTATTAAAATAAAGCAAACAAAAAAGAGACTGTTTTCTGATTTCGACAATGTTGGATTAAAGAGATCGCTTCGAGTAAGCCTTCTTTCAGGAATTTTAAAAAGCGGATTTTATCTGAAGAGATCGCTTCGTGTAAGCCTTCTTTCAGGAATCAAAAAAACAGGTACCCATTTTTCTTTTTGCGCCAGGCTGACGACTCGAATCCAATTTTTTGATTTGCCAAGCGGTACTATTTTTGATTCCTTACAGAAGGCTTACACTACGCTCGGATTATCCCTAAAGTTTCGTCATGAAAAAAATCTTATAAAAGTGTTCTGGTCAAAATGCTGTTGAACATATTTCAAGAGATGCTAGTATTAAGAGCCTATCCGAAAAATCCTTTTGGCTGCCAATTTCGATGCATCTCGGATAGCTTCGTCGAAAGTGACAAAATTGTCCTCAGCGTAGCTACGGCTACACTTGCGGCAATTTTGTCACTTTCTCCTCGCTCTCCGAGCGCCTCAAAATTTTCGCCTAAAATTATTTTTCGGATAGGCTCTAATAACGAATAAAACGAAAACGCTTATTGACTTAGCTCCTAATTTTAAAATCACGAATGATACGAATAACACAAATGAGACGAATTAAGATGATCTATTCGTGCTATTCGTCCAT
>JABWCH010000566.1 GCA_013359215.1 Candidatus Brocadiia bacterium
CACGAAGAACACGAAGAGTACAAAGGCTATATTTTGAATTTTTTCTTCGTGCCCTTCGTGTTCTTCGTGGTTAATTATAAATCGAAAAACTGCCGTAAGTAATTGCTAATCAACAACAGTAATTTAACATTGTCAAAATAAGAGGAGAATTTTTATGAGAATAAGTTCATCTCAGATTACGGACAGTGCCTTAAAGGCACTCCAGAAAAACACGGAGAAACTGGAGACTGCGAGGCAAAAGATATTAGACGGCAAAAATTTTACACGCGCAAGCGATGCTCCGACAGAAATGAAAAAGAGCCTAGCGGTTAAAGTTTCTTTGCAAGAAAATTCCCGCTATCTGAAAACAACAGATGATGCCTTGAGTGTTTTAGAAGCCAGAGAATCCACTTTTAGCCAAAGCCAGGATTTCATGTTACAAGCAAAAGAAATTGCCATATCGGCAACCAATGGAACCCTGACACCTCAGGATCGGAATGTTTTAGCGGGCCAGGTGGGGAATATTTTAGAAGGGATGGTTTCTATTGCCAATGGAAAGATCGAAGATTCTTATGCCTGGGGCGGCACAAAGACAAGCCAGCAGCCTTTTTCGATCAGCAGAAACGCACAAGGAGAAATCATCCAGGCAAACTATGTAGGAAACCAGGAAGAAAATAAGGTTGCCATTTCGCAGAATGAAAAGATGACTCTGTCTGTCCCTGGGGATAAAGCCTTTTCCTCTAGCCTGGATTCTCTTATTCAACTGAGAGATTTGCTCCAGAACAAAGAAGGTCTTCCTGAAACAGAGCAACTAAAAAAAATTTCTGCTTCTCTTGCTGGCATTAACAATGCTTCTGATGGTATTCTTGATCTTGCTGCAAAGATAGGAAACAGCATAAAGCATCTACAAACCAAGCAATCGTCTTTACAACAAGATAGCAGCCAGAAAGAAGTCCATCTATCTCAGATAGAAGATGCAGATATTCCCACCACAGTCGTTCAAATGACAACAGCAGAAACCGCCTACAATGCTACTCTATATACCATCTCTCGATCCAACACCAAAAGCTTACTAGACTATCTAGGCTAAAAGGGTAGAGTGCGAAAGCCTGCGTCAACACGTTTTTACCCAGGGCGTTGCCCTGGGCTAGTATATAAAACCCTTTCAGGGTAAAGAGTTGCATCAAAAAGTTAACACACATGACGTAAACATAGATGCATATTGTCAAAAACAACTTTTGAGACGGACATCATGTCCGTCTCAAAAGTCTTTATTTTTCAATTATTTAAAAGAAATCGAATAAAAAAAGGGTTGCTTCGAAGGCTATTTTTTTTATGACTATTTCATAACCATATAGTAAAAAACAACTTTTGAGACGGACATGATGTCCATCTCAAAAGTCCTTATTCTTCAATTAGTTAAAAATGGCATTTTGTAACTATATAGTAAAAAACAACTTTTGAGAGGGACATCATGTCCATCTCAAAAGTCCTTATTCTTCAATTAGTTAAAAATGGCATTTTGTAACTATATAGTAAAAAACAACTTTTGAGAGGGACATCATGTCCCTCTCAAAAGTCTTTATTTTTCAATTATTTAAAGGAAATCGAATAAAAAAAGGGT
>JABWCH010000567.1 GCA_013359215.1 Candidatus Brocadiia bacterium
ATAGTTTATATTTTTTTTGTTCTTTTTTTGTACTTTTTGTGCAAAAATTTGCAAAAGTATAGAAATTAACATCTCGGCTTTATTTTGTTTACAAGCTCTTTGAATTGATAGCATTATGGGTAATCTTTTTGTAGATAGATAGGGATGATATGCTAATATCTTTTTTGGTTGAGCTTTCCCAGGCTTTAAGAATGCAAGGGCTGGAGATTGTTCCTGCGCAGATTCTGGATTGTGCAAGGTATATTCTATTGTCGGATGATCTTTCTCCTGATGCTAGTATGCAAGAGAGCCTGAAGCCTATTTTGATAACTAAGGTAGAAGAGGAGGATGCTTATTCCAAAGCATGGCGGGCTCTTTTTACGCCTTCTTCTGAGGGGAAAAAAACGCAAAATTTTTTCCTTTATAACATTTTAAAAAAAGAAGAATCGCCTTCCTTTTCTTTTGTCAAGGAAAAGGAATCCCTTTCTCAGGGTTTGGATTGGCAGCCTTGGAAAAAGTTCCAGAACTTTTGCCAGAACAAGAATAGCGATAGCAAAAATAGCTTTGAGCAAGCGGTGATGAATGCACTAGCTCATGGGCAAACCATCGAAGAATGGGAAAAGGCCATGGAAGAAAGCCTTTTTCAGAATTTTTCTAAGAATAGCGACACACAAGAGCTAGAGAAAACTTTGGAGCAAGCCCTGGAGTTTCGCAAAGAATTTTCCCAGATGAAACGCAAATGGAATAAAGTTATGTCCATGAGCATGCAGTCGCAGGAAGAATATAGATCCGATGCTGATAGAATAGGGGAAAAGAAGTCCTTGCGCCCTGAATTCATTCAGGGATATAGAGCAAATGTGCTAAGATGGGGAGAGTCTTCTTTATTTATGAAAAATATGGAAGATATGCAGCAGCAAGATTTGAATTATTTGCAAGAGCCCATTCGGCAAATGGCAGAAAGGCTTCGTGTTCGACTGGAAAGCAGGAGAAGGAAAATAGGCGGGAAAATCGATATGAAAAAAACGATCCGCATTGCCAGAAAAACATTCGGCGAGCCTGTTAAGCTCGTGCGCCATTGTCCTAAGAGGAAAAGACCTCGATGGGTGGTTCTTGCTGACATATCGGGTTCTGTAAAATACGCTACGCAGCTTTTTTTAACCTTTCTTTCTGAGCTACGCAATATTATAGACGAAGATCTCAGAGGCTTTGTTTTTGTAAGTAAAATGAAAGAAATTACTCATTTGCTCAAAGAAAAAGACTATCATGGAGACATAGAGCAAATACGGCAGAACTGTGGAATCGATTTGCGCGGCTATTCGGACTATGGTGATGCTTTTGCCCAATTTGAAAGCCAGGCGCAAGATGCTATCAACAGAACCACCATTCTCTTGATTTTAGGGGATGCCAGGAACAACAAAAGGAATCCGCGCCTTGACCTTTTAGAGAGTTGGTGTTTAAAAACGCGGAAAGTCTTGTGGCTCAACCCTGAAGTTCCTGAAAAATGGGATCAGGGCGATTCTATCATGGGCATCTATTCTCATGCACTAAAGCATGTCTATGACATTTCTACTCCAGGGAAATTGATTGATGTGATGGAAAATATAGTAATTTAATGGATAGGAAA
>JABWCH010000214.1:0-1962 GCA_013359215.1 Candidatus Brocadiia bacterium
TCTTCTTATCCTTGAGTAGATGACATAATCTTAGGTTTAGGTTTAATTTTAAGTTTTTAAATAGCATAGTCTTATATTTTAAATTGACAGCTATGGGGCGTTGCCCTGGGCTGGTATATAAAACCCTTTCAGGGTAAAGAGTTGCATCGAAAAGTTAACACGCATGAGGTTCAGGTTTAGGATTTGCATAGCTTTACGAATCTTTGGTTATTCCCTGTAGGCGATAGAGACGGAAGATAGGATTTTTTAGGATTCTTTTGATTGGCTCTGTAGGGGGGGTTTGGGAAATCAGAAGTTCGCTGCTTATGAAAAAATTTGGTTTTTCCTGGATAGAGGTTTGGAAAAAAAGGTTGACATAGCACCAGGAATCATCCAGGGTGCTGATGGCCTCGCCTATTGTTTTAGGATGTTGGGGGCAAGGGCCTGCTGCAAGAATCCAGATGCCAGGGAGATTGTTGGTGGCTGGCAAATGGTCAGGAAGGACTTTTTTTAGGGAATAGTGGTACACTTTCATGCCATGGTACTGTTTTGTCTGGAAAGACAGGTAAGATGTATCGATCAGGATAGGTTCATAGGTTTTCCTGTTGGCGCAGGATATTGATGCATCTCGGAATACAGCAAGGTAGTGTGTTTCGGCTTGTGGGATTCGTTTTAGCAAGGAATAGGGGATTTTATGGGAAAAATAGTATTGTATGGGGTAGCTTTCATGAACAGGGTAAATGCAGTATGTGTTTTGGGGAAAGTCTTTTTCTATGTGAGGTAGAATATTCTTCCAATCTATTGAGCCTCTGACCGCGTGGATCTCTTCCTGGAGGTTGTAAAAAGGGCATAAAGAGAGCAGCAACGCCAGAGGGTATAGGCAAAAGCGTTGTTTTCCCTGGATAGAGAAAAGAGAGGAAATTCCTTCGGCTGCTGCAATGAGGTAAAACATCAAAAGGTAAAGGTAAACGCGGGGCGGCCCCCATTTGATGACTGGGGATGTAATGATGACAAAAAGGCATAAGCAAAGGAAAAAAAATCCTGATTGGGCTTTCTGGGGCTTTATGAGCGAGAGTAGAAAAAAGGGTAAAAGGGCTATGGGGAATAGATTTTTGCTTATGAAAAATGGCATTTTGTATAGAGAAGCCCAGGTATCGAAGCTTCCATGGCTTTGGCCTTGAAGGAATTGATTTAGGTTGATTCCAAGCCATAGTATTATAATGGCAAGCAGGAAAAGGTGAGAATAGAGAATCTCCTTGTCTTGCTGTTTGAGAATGATAGTATGGAAAAGTGTAGCGGGAAAAATGTATAAAATGCTGCTAGGAATTGTTATAACGGAAAGAAGGCCAAAAAATACTATGCTACAACATAGCAGCCTGGATTTTTTATGGGCGATCTCTTGCAAGGAAAACCAGTGGAGAAAGAGAAAAAGGATCTGCATGGAATAGCCACGGGCTGTTTGGGAATAGTGGATAAAAAGAGGAGAAAGGGAAAACCATAAAGTGGTAAAAAAGGCGGCTGTGTATCTTTTTTGGTATGATAGCAAAAAGGCAGCGCAAACCAATAAGGCGCATCCTGCAAAAAAAGCAGGGAAGCGGACTCCAAGCTCTGAATCTCCTAAAATCTTAATGCTTATCGATACGGCAAATGTGTGTAGTGGATGGTTATTGGGAAGGCTTAGATCTGCGAAAATTTTTTGTATGCTTTCTCTGGCATAGTTTTCCAGTGTCCATATTTCATCGTATTCTAAACCTCTTGCAGATAAGGAATGGATTCTCAATGCCAAGGCAAGGATAAAAACAAATCCTAAAAAAAAATTTAGGATTTGTTTTTTTTTTCATTTTGTAAATACATATTTTCAATATCTTTAGAAATAAATTAGTGATAGGAGTTACGCAAAGAGATTTTTATTTGGGGGAAAATTTTTGTAAAAATTTTCCCCCAAACCCCCTTTAAAAACTTTTATATATTTATTTTTCAATA
>JABWCH010000214.1:1976-11480 GCA_013359215.1 Candidatus Brocadiia bacterium
CATGAAAAGAGCTTTCAAAACTAAATAGAGTCAAGATTTTAATCGTTTGCAAGATAGATATATATTGTATTTCAATATGTTAAGAATACCTGCGTAACTTCTATTAGTGATTCATTCTATCTAGGACAAGCCGAAACCAAAAAGGTATTAATCACGTATGAGACGAATATACAAATTGCGCGAAGGAAATTTTTATAAAAACTATTCGTGCCATTCGAGCATTCGTCTTATTCGTGATAAAAATCTTTGCAAACATCTAATTTCTTAGTTTCTATAAACAGTCTTTTTTGACTGGCAATATCAGAGTTCCGCTAAGGTTTGCGCCTACAAAATAGGCATTAGAAAATTTTGCTTTTTTAAGATTTGCATCCGAAAGGTTTGCTTTGCTAAGATAGGCATTGCGCAAATCTGTTTCTGTAAGGTTGCTGAAACTCAGGTTTGCTTTTCTCATTTGAGCACCAACAAGGCAGGCTCTTGTAAGATCCGCGCCTGTTAGATTGGTTCTGCTTAGGTTTGCCATGCTTAAACGGGCATCCCGAAGATTGGCTTTTGTAAAATCTGCTTTGCGAAGTCTGCTACCTCTCAAGTCTACTTCTCTTAGATCAGCTAGAACAAGTTCTGCATCAAGCAAATATGCTTTGATCATATAGGCTCTTGTTAGATAGGCTTCTGTTAGATTAGACTCGCTCAGGTCAGCCTTACTCAGATCAGCCTCTTTGAGGCATGCTCCTGTCATGTCTGTTTTTTTTATTATGGCTTGAGAAAGATTCGCCTGCATCAACATAGCATAGCAAAGGTTAGCCTGGGTAAAATCGGCTGATCTTAGATCACTTTGTGTCATTTGGACTTCTCTGAGATAAGCGTCTTTTAAATCCACTCCTCTTAAGTCCAAATGGCTCAAATTTGCTTTGCTAAGATTGATTTTTATCTCTGGATTGTCTTTTCTCCAGGCATTCCAGGATTGGCAGAAATTCCTTTCACCTGCTGCTGTTTTCAATCTCTGCAACTGTGCAATATTTGTCATATATTATCCTTTTCTCCTCTCTGTTTTAGAGAATAAGGTAAAATTCGGCTTGATTACACTAGAAAGCTGATTTTTAACTTTTTTAATTATAAGCCGAGTTTGGCAAAATGCAAAGTATTTTTTTTATAAATTTCAAACTAAGAGTTTTGGAAAACAAACAATTGCCCAACTGCTTTTTCCCAATCACCTTAGAAAAAAAGTTTCTATTGCCTTGTTTTTATACAATCAAAAAAAAACATTATGCTCATAAAGGATTCGCAAGCCAATGCATATTAGAATCAAACCGCCTGATGCTTCTGCATAGTTCCCTAAGCGGGTTTTTGAACCTAGCCAGCATCCAAGATACAAGCCTAGTGTTGTTAAAAAACAGCATACACATCCAATAACCAGGGCAGGCATCCATATAGGATGGCCTAGCATGGCAATGCTAAAGCCTACGGCCAACGCATCTATGCTGGTGGCAATCGAGAGCATGACCATTTTTAGTCCTTTGGTTGGATCGTGAAACGGTCTTTTTTCGTCATCGGAGAAGCTTTCGTAGAACATTTTTGTCCCAATGATACTTAGAAGGACAAAAGCAATCCAATGGTCAACACCAGAAAACAAGGTTTGTATCCAAAAGCCTACACTCCAACCAATTACAGGCATCATAGCTTGGAAAAAACCAAAATGCCAGGCCAGGCGAAAGGTTTGGCGGCAGTCTACTTTTTTTAGAGAAATTCCCGATGCCAGAGCAACGGCAAAAGCATCCATAGCAAGGGCAAAAGAAATTCCCAAAATAGTATAGAATGTAATAAAATTCCCTTTCTTTTATAAAAGTCACTCATGCTTTGCGAAACAAAGCACGAGGATTTTATATCTATCTATTTCTTTTCTAGCTTTAGGTAGATGTCTTTGATTTCTGTATTATTCTGGGACATTTCCATCAGGGTATCGCCAGTGTACATCCAATATAGTGTTTGGGTCTTTTGATCATATTTATGAGCATTGTGTTCGGCGACTTTGTAACTTTTATAGGGAATTCGTATCCTGAAATTGATTCCTAGACCTTTCATCATTTTTTCTACTTCAGGAGGCAACTGTTTTTTGCCTTTTCCTTGAGCCTGGTTCATTCCCTTGGGCTTGCCAATGCTTTGTTTTATGATGATGGTATTGTCTTTTTCTTCTACACTGAAATTTTCCAAAAATTTTGTCGTACTCTTTCCTGACGCACCCATAGAATCGCCTTCCGAAATTTCCAGATTTTCTAGTTTTTTCAAATTTCGGATATGGTCGAATTCCATACAAATCTTCATAGTGATTTTATCGTTTTTGCTATCATCTGTAGAAAACTCTATCAGCTTGATTCCATCAGGAAGTTGAGATTCTATTTCTTTCTTCTTTTCATCATTTTTAGCAGAAAATTGCTTTTTGATTTCTTCTTGCATCATTTCTTTTTGCTCAGGAGGCATCTTCTGTCCCATCATGCCTTGCATCATGAGCGCGAAATTAGTAATTGACTCCATGTCATAGACAACCCTGAATTCCATTGTCCCAGAAAGATCGGATTTGATTCTGATTTCCTGGTATGTTTTCAAGCAGCCTGCTGTAATCATGATGACGAAAATCAAAGCGCAAATTTTTACATTTTGCCATTTCATAAGATATATCCCTTCCATTTAAGATTTAAAATTACACAATTTTAAGGCTGATCTAAAATAGCAAATTTTTTTTATAAACGCTATAAAAAAATGCCAGAATGCCTAATCTTCTACGTCTTCATCCCAGCTCCATTTGTAGCCAAGCTGTGTGAGAATTTGTTTTTCCACTGCGTGCATTTTCATGGATTCTTCTTTTTCTTTATCATCAAAGCCTAGAAGATGCAAAGTGCCGTGGAGTGTATACAATAGAAGCTCGCCTTCGCTTTCAACATCTCTCTCTTTTGCTTCTCTCAAAGCAGTTTCAGCAGAGACAACGATTTCGCCTTCTTTAGAGCTGATAGGAAAGGCCAGAACATCAGTAGGGCCTTCATGCTGTAAGTATCTTTCGTTCATTTTCGTAATTTCTTTATCGTCTACATAGACAACAGACAATCGGTATTTTTTGTCTGCACCAGGCAAAAGGCGAATGGCATCATAAATTTTTTTTTCTTCTACAGGCAAAAACGTTTGTTCATTGGTTATTGTGATTCTCATTATCTCTATCCTTTTTACAATTTTTGATGAAAAAACATTCAATCAAAAAATTTCATTTTTGACACTAGTCATAAAATATGCTAAAATTTTTTTGTTATTTTCGGTGTGGATTTTTATTTTCTTTGTTTTTTTTCTAATAGAGAGGCCATAACAATGCCTACTCATGAGGATATTTTTTTACTTCACTTTATATTAGAAGAAGGGTTGTTGTCTTCCAAAGAAATCTACAATCCTTTATGTTTGCTTTATAAGCAAGAAGCGTCTGGCAAAAAAAACAGCCTTGCAAAAATATTAGAGCAGATGCATCTGGTATCCCAGCACAATCTTCAAGAATTGCAGAAACACATTCAGTCAATTTTAGAGGAAAACCGTCCTCAGGCTGCGATACTTCCTTTTGTAATTTCTTTAAAAGATTGTAAAAAAGAGAAAATTTTAGGAAAAAGCTCTTTAGGTACAACCTACTATGCTACTCACCCGCAAATTGGTGATTGTGTGTATAAATGCTTTGAGGGTATTATAGCACAAAATAAAAAATTTTTAAGACACTTTTTAACTCAATTAAAAAAAACCGAGCAACTCGACCATCCTAATTGGGCTAAAATCTATAAAGTAGAATGCTATGAAGGTGTCCTTGTTAGAGAAATGATTCCAGGGGAAAGCCTGGAAGATTATATTTCAAAAGGGCCTATCCATTTTGCTGATGCTACAAAAATTGTATATGCCGTTAGCCAGGGCTTGAATGCTGCATACCAATTAGGATCATTTCATAAAAATTTAAAGCCAGCTAACATCATTTTAGATCCAGCAAGAGACGCTGTTGTTGTGGATGGTTCTTTGCCTCCTACAATACCCAATTATCTTGCTCCTGAGCAATGGCAAAAGAAAAAATCAGACCAAAGGGCTGACATTTATTCCTTGGGAATTATTTATTCTCACATCCTTAGTGGTATTATTCCTAATCTTACTCCATTAGAAAAAGAACAAAGCGAACATCTTTTTTCCAAACAATTGGAGCAAAAGGAAATACCAGAAAAAATTCTCGGCATCATCCAAAAGATGACTGCATACAATCCAGAAAATCGCTATCAGGATTACGAAGAGCTTATAGCAGATTTGCAGTCTGTCTTTGAAAACGAAGCCCCAGAAGAAATGACTGAAGCCCAAATAGAAGAAGCAGAGATGCAAAACGATATTCCCGCTTCATCTGATATAGAAGATGCTGGAGAAGAAGCAAGCAGCGAATACCATGAAGGGGAAGAAGAGGAAGCAGAGGAAGAAGATGGGTTGATGCACACAGCTATGATGGCTACAGTTTCCCCTTCTGCTGATGTAATAAAATATCGTAGGGCAAAAAGAATAGCAAAAGAAATCGTCCAGGAATTCTGGATTTCTTTTGAAGATGAGATAGTACAAGCTTGCATAAAAGATTCTTTTTATGAAGACCTTGCTCCTGTTATCAGAACATCCAGGAAGCGATTCCAGGTAAAGATGGCACCAGCAAGCATAGAGAATATGCCTTATCTGGAAGAAGCATGGGAAGCTTTAAAAAATAAAGTACTTCAAAAGATAGAAGCAGAGAAAAGCTCAGCTACAAAAGAAACAGTAGAAGAAGAAAAAGAAATTGTAGAAATTGAAGAGCGTGTTTCTGAAGCAACAGTAGAGGCTATAGCTATTGATGAAAAACCAAGAGGTTTTATCCCTATCAATGAAAAAGAGATTAGAGAAGTAGAATTCGAAGCCCAGGAAGCAAGCCTTGCAGAGCCTTCTGAAAGTGCTTTTGAGGAATTTGCCAGTTTAGACGGGCAGGTATCCGAAGCCTCTATAGAGGCTGTCAGTGCAGAAGAGGCAACAGAAGATGCTAATGAAGATTGGGATAGAAGTCTTGCTGCTGTTGCCGTAGATGAAGAACACGATTCTCAATCTCCTCCTTCTTTACCTGAAGAAAAGGATTTTGAGATTAGCTTCAATAAAAAGCCTTCTGTAAAACCCGCTTTTCCTAAAAACATAGTTGCTTCACAAGAGCAGAAAAGCCTATCCGAATTGGCAAAGGAGGAAAATTTTATAGCGAAACCTGGTGTGGAAGAAAAATCTCAGGAGACAGAGAAAAAAACATTGCCTTTCCCTTCTATCAAAAAATTGAAACCTCTTTCTGCTCCTATTCCTAAAGAAAACGATACTCATGCAGAAGGCGATCCAGAAAACAAACAAGAAGATTCTTCTGATACTGGAAACATTGGTGCATCTGATGGAAATAAAGAAAAATCGACCATGTCTGGAAGTTTTCCTGGATTAAAAAAGGATATAAAGCTGAAACCTTATTTTCTGCAAAATAAAAACGAAGAAGATTAGTGTTCCCCAACGCTGTTGGCTTAGGAATGTCTTGCAAAGGTGAGCTATGACGTATGCTCTCGCCTGATTCGATGAAATCTTAAGCCAAAGGTGTTGTGGGCTGGTATATGCAACCTGTTGGGTAAAAAAGTCATTATTTTAAAAAAGTCATTATTTAAAAATGATTTATATCAATATACTAAATACTAATAGTTTTTAAACTACAGCACTTCTTACTTGCATTGCATACATAGTATACATCGGATTAAAAAAAATTTATCCACAGATTACGCAGATTACACAGATTTTCGAAGCCTTTATCTGCTTAATCTGTGTAATCTGTGGATTATTTTATAGGCATTTTTTGTATGCAATACAACTGGAAACTGCTGTAGCATAAGCCGTAACCAAAATTAGAATTTTTATTGTGTTGTAAAATAATTTCGATTTGATAACTATAGAGTAATTGGTCAGACAAGGCGATAAAAGCCTGAAATATATAAAGGATAGACTCTATGTATGGAATGGAACACTTATTGATGGCAGGTGGTGGTGGATTGTTCGTTGGAATTCTTATTGCAAGCATAATCAGCAGCATTATGTCTAAGCAAAAAGTAAAACAAAGACAAGTAGAGTTGGAAAAAGCCCGTGAAGCAATCAAAGGCCAGACAGAAGAGCTACAGATGCTCACAGGCAATATCAAGGAAAAAGAAAGAAGCATAGAATCGGTCAGCCACGAAATTAAAGATTTAAAAAAGCTTTTAAGTCAAAGAGAAAAAGAGCTTGCCGATGCAAATGCACAGGTGAAACAAGAAAAAGAAAATCGATCGAACGCAGAGCAAAAAATAAAATCTTTAGAGCAAGAAATCCAAAAGCTAGACCAAGATTTGGAAAGCCAGCTAAAAGATTTGCAAGAGCAAGAAAAAGCCATTAAATCTTTAAAAGAAGAGAAAGAAGAGAAAGAAAAAAATCTTCTTAAAGAAAAGAAAAATGTAGAAGATTTAGGGTCAAAAATCAACCACCTGGAAGAAAAAGTAAAGCAAACAGAAACAAAAGCCCAAGAAAAAGAAAAAGAAATCCAAAGTTTAAAGGAAAGTCTCCAAAAGCAAAAAGTTTATATAGATGAATTGCAAGAAAGACACCAAAAGCTATACGATCAAAAGCAATCCCTGGAAACAGAGCATAAGTCCTTACAAAGAGAGCAAAATAAGCTCCAGGAAATCTACCAAAAAGCCCAGGAAAACTTCGAGCATTTACAAGAAGACTATCAAGAAATCAAAGAAGAGTATGAGCAAAATATCAAACTAAGAGCAAAATCTATCCGAGACTTGAGGCGTGTGCTGGATTTGCTGGATAGCGAGCCTATACCTCCTGAGCTAGGACTTGTTGAAGAAGAAGAATCTATCGTCGAAATAGAAGAAAGCGGAATGGAAGGTTTGTCTGTTCAACTAGTAGAACAGGAAAGAAAGCTCAAAGAAAAAGAATCCGCAATAGCAGCACAGCAACAAGAGATGCAAGCCAAACAGAACGAAATAGAACTCTATAAAAAAGAGCTGGCATCTATGCAGGGCGAATTGTCTCTGATGAACGAACAGCAGCTTTTGCTGGAACAAGAAAAGCAGAAAATTCAGGTTTATGAATCCCAGTTGACACAATTCAAGGCACTTCAGGAACAGATTGCAGACAAAGAAGATATGATTCAAAAATACATCGACCAGATCACAGAGATGGAAAATAAAATCAAAAATCTCGAAAATCAGCCCCCTGCTCCTGAAAAAGAAGACAAGGATGCTAAAGAGGCAATCATGCAAGACCCTAACCTTAGTGTTGCCCACAAAAAAACTATGGTCATGCTCTATTCTCAATATGTTTCTCCCAAGAAAAAACTAGAGAAAGAAGAAAGCCATAAAGAAGGCTAGAAATATCAGTGCTGTTGAACAACAGCACTGATATTCATAATAGATCTGATGAGACAAAAGTCTTTTGACAAAATAAAATAATCTGCTATTCTCAAGTCATTTTTTATCTGCATTTTCATTTAAAGACTATAAACGCAAAAGAAAGAGGATGAAGTACGATTTCTGGTATTCCAGAAGCTACATTTTTTTTTACCTTGTGGTTTTTTTAAGGATTCCAGGCAATTTTTGTCCAATTTTTGACCATTCAGAAGTATCTCTTTTCCGAAAATATCCTTGCTGTTTAAGGCAAAAATTTCGTATTCACAGCTCAAAAATTCTGGAAAGGAGGCAATGGCATTGCGCTGATGATCCAGGTTAATACATAAAAAGCTTCTGGCTTGCTTTTGTTTTGGGTGGTCGTGGACATAAACACGGCACTGGCTGGAAGAAGAATGGGCATGATAGACTGTATTTCCCATCAGTCGTTTCCACAAGAGCGAACACCAGTAGTCTGGTCGAGGCATCCAGGTTCCTTCTTCAATCATACCATAATCCATTCCAGAGAGGGTCTGACGAATGACCACTTTATTTCCTGACTTCGCTAAAAGCCCAGATTGATCCATCCACCAAAGGCTTGCCAGGTAGACATCCGAAAGCCCTGGCTCGCCTCCAAACTGTGCATTCCCTGTTTCTCCCAACCAGATTTCTTTTCCTGGAGCATACTGGTTTACCATGTTCCCTATTTCCAAAGCCCAATAGGCCGCCTCATCGAGATTATAGGATGATAGCAGGCGGCCTGGGCAGGCTCTTCTTGTAGCCATTGGCCCTCTTCTGGATTGCTGTGGATAATAATGCCATAAAAACAAGTCCAGATTCGGGCCGCATTGTTTGATAGATTCTCTGGTAAAACCATAAAAAAAAGAAAGCGGCTCGCCTAAAACAGGCCAGAACGCACTTCCCTGTACAGCCAGGCGCACATTGGGATAGTGCTTTTTAGCCAGGCTTTTTACTGCTAGAATATCCTTAGCATATTGTTCTACACTTACCTGGTGTTTACGTCCATGCACATACCAGAAAACATTGAGTTCATTGCCGAATTCCAGAACATCTATAATATAAGAACACTGTACACTATATTTCAATAAGGCTTCGGAATTATCGGGCAGCCAGGTACCATCAGAATTTCGATTTCCTGGGCCTGCATTCAAAGTAAATATCAATCCCAAGGAGTTCCTTTTTATAAAAGAATGCAGGCTATCCCATTGCTTTTTGGTTAGGGCAGAATGGTATCCAGAAGGAATGGGAGTAGTGGTTTTTTCTTGCAAATCATAGTAGACTTTGTCTGCTTCAGAACCGCCAATCCGAAGATAGGCAGGGGCCAATTCTTTTACCAAAATATCCAGTTCATGGCAGGAAAAATCGAATATAGGTGAGGTGTGTGTTCCAGAACCTTGTTCGGCTTTATCTGCTTTAGGATTCCACCATTTTCCGCCTACCACTTGAGAAATGTCCAAAGCAAAAGAAATATACCGGGCATCCACATTAGCAATAGGACGGCTAAAATCCCCTTTTACAATGACAGAATAAGAATCTTTGCTTCCTTCCAGACTGATTTTTTTATTCTGGAGTTTTGGGGTACACTCAATCTGCCCTTCCAGCACAATCCAGAAGAAGCCACGAGAATTGTGCAAAAACACAAATTCTATTGCAATGATTAAAAAGAAAAAAAATAGAGCAAAAAACAATACTTTTCGTTTTTTTTTCAAAATAAAAACCCTCACCAAAAATTTGCTAAAATAGTCTAAGAAACAAAATAACCTAAAACTGGCTACTCTGCAAAATTAGTCCCCAAAGTGCGCCGAGAAAAAAAATCCAGAATCATTTCACTTGCATTGATATCACGAGAAACTACGCCTATCAATCTTTTTCCAAGATATTGCCTTCCGCCAGGCCAAGTATGGCCTCCTCCAATGACACGAAGTAAATTAGCCTCCTTCGGAGGCAATCTTTCCCGTGCGGAAGCTGTAATCTTAATCCTTATCGTAATCTTAATCGTAATCGTTATCTTCATCTTAATCAT
>JABWCH010000215.1 GCA_013359215.1 Candidatus Brocadiia bacterium
TAATCATATTTATTATTACGTATATTTTACCCTGAAGGGGTTTAAACCATACTAGCTAAGGCATTGCCTTAAAAAAGCTTGTGAACAAGAGCAATAAGGGGAGACCAAATGAACTCAATGCGTCTTGAAATGTCGATGAACCAGAAGCTAACAACAGAATTGCGCATGGCACCGCACATCATACAATCTATTGAGATTTTAACATTGCCTCTTCTGGAATTGAAAACCTTTGTACAAAAACAACTAGAAAGCAATCCTGTATTGGAAGTTTTAGAAACCGACAATGAAATGCAGGCAAAAGAAAAAGAACAAGAGCAAAGAGAAGAGCAAGAAACGCCAGTAGACGATGCCTTTCTAAATGATTTTGAAAATTTAGAAAGAGAAGAATGGGGAGATTTTTATACGCAAGATCGTGTTGTCAAGCGAGTAGACGAAGAAAAAGATAAAAAACTAGAAGCAATGCAAAACAGCGCGGATAGACCTATTTCTCTACAGGATTATCTGTCGGAACAATTCCAGCTTTTAGAGATTGACGAAGGCACAAGGGCTATTGGATACCATATCATTTACAACATTGATTCTAATGGATATTTACGCTATCCCCTGGAAGAAATTATTAAGTCTCTCCATCCTGTGCCTTCTATGGAAGACACAAAGAAAGCCATATCCTATATCCACAAGTTAGATCCTCCAGGAATAGGCGCAAGCAATATGCAGGAATGCCTTGTATTACAGCTAGATCCAGAGGATAAAGAATACTACTTCAAAAAAGAGCTGATCGAAAAATACTTACACGATATAAGCTGCAATAAGTATCCTAAAATTTCCAAAGAAACAGGAAGAAGCCTGGAAGACATCAACGCTGCTGTAGAATCCATCAAAAGGCTAAATCCAAGGCCAGGAAGTGAATATTCCAATGAAAAAACACATACCATTGTTCCTGATGTTGTGGTAGAACTCATTGAAGGGGAATACGTCATTCGCATGGAAGATGACTATTTGCCTCAGCTCCGCATTAGCCCTTACTACATCCGCATGCTGGAATCCCAAAAAGAAAATGGAAATGCTATAGAAAACGATCCCAAAGCCAAAGATTTCATTAAAAAGAAAATAGAATCTGCCAATTGGGTGATTGATGCTATTAAACAGAGACAGACAACGCTCTATCGCGTAGTAAGCGAATCCATCAAGCACCAAAAAGACTTCCTGGATCACGGTGTCAATTCTCTTAAGCCTTTAAAAATGCAGGAAGTCGCAGATTCGCTAAAGATCCATGTCTCAACGGTAAGCCGTGCTATTGCAGAAAAATACATCCAAACCCCCAGAGGTATTTTTCCTATTAAGTTCTTTTTCACAGGCAGTATCGAGAAAAAAGATGGAGAAAACACATCCAGAGCGTCTGTAAAAGAAATCGTCCAAGAGCTTATAGCCCAGGAAGACAAGAAAAATCCTCTGTCAGATGAAGAGATTGTGGATAAGCTGAAAGAAAAAGGCTTGGACATTGCCAGAAGAACAGTGACAAAATATAGAAAGGCTCTTGGTATAACCTCTTCCAGACGAAGGAAACGCTACTAAAATGGAAAAAAAATTTCTCATTCTTTTGCTTTTTTTATTCTCCTGGATAGCACTTCTATCAGAAAATGGCAACTACTTTATTGCGATTGATATTCCAGAGCCAGTAGAAACCCATTTAGACGCGCATAAAGAAATGCTAGAAAAACAACTTTTTGGAACCTTTGAGCCAAAAGAAAAGTACCATATCACCCTGAAATACTTAGGAAATTTATCCGAGGAGCAGCTCTCCTCTGTAAAGCAAATCCTCCAGGATAGACTAAAAGAACAAAAACGCTTTACTCTCTATGTAAAAGATCTGAATTTTTTTCCTGGCATAGAAAAGGCAAGAGTAGCCTGGATAGGAGCTTTTGCCCCTGAACTCTATACAATGCAAAAAGAAATAGAAGACTCCATGAAAAAATTTTCCCAATCAGAAAAATTCCAGGCACACATTACGCTTGCTAGGCTTTCCTATCCACCGCCTTTGTGGCTGTTAGAAAAATTCCAAAAAAAAGTTTCCGAAAAACCTACTTTATCCTTTTCTTTAGAGGAAGTTCTCATTTTAAAAAGCATAAAAGGAAAATATGAAAGAGTTTTCTCTATCCTCATCAAATAGTTATAGCATGATTCATATCATGAAGATATGTAAGTTAATGCGTTTTAAAAGGCAAAATATATGGATTTAGATGAAAAATGGGAAAAGACCCTGGAGGAAACCAAAGTCATCCAATTCTATCGCCATCTTTTATCCAATTCTGAAGTCACAACTCTACCTTATATTTTTTTGGGAGAATCTTTGGTAAACCCAGGCGATACAGTAGTGAGAAAAGGGAAAGTGCTTGTAGACCATCCCTTTCTGGTTTTGCCTGAAAACACCCCCCAATTTTCAGGCTTTGAATTTGAAAAGAATCTGGAAACCAGCGAAAGCTCTTTGCCCTTTTTTTTCATGGTAAGAGGAATACGCTTTCCCTCTTTAAAGTATAAACACGAATTTTCCACCCTTGATGTTCTGGAAAAACACCCAGAAAGTGCGATTGAATACTACAAAAACGAATTGGAAAGAGAAGAAGACCTGGAAACAGGGCTGGTTTTTGGCCCAGTAGACTGCTGGCAACTCTCTATTCTACTCTATGTTGGCATCCTTGTCCAAAAATCCGCGCCTGATAGCATTGAAAAATATCTCGAAGAACTTCGGCGCAGATTTTTATCCGAAGGACAACAATAAAAGTTTTTAAAGGGGGTTTGGGGGAAAATTTTTACAAAAATTTTCTCCCAAATAAAAATCTTTTTTCAAAAAAATAGGCAATTCTATGTCACAAAGCACAGAAAAAATCACCAAAATACCAGAAAAAATTGGTCAGTACAAAGTCCTGGAAAAGATTGGCGAAGGCGGTATGGGAATTGTCTTCAAGGCACTTCATCCTTCAGAAAAAAAAACAGTTGCCATCAAAGTTCTTAAGAGAAACCTTGCACCCAATAGCGATGCCATCCAAAGATTTCATAGAGAAATACAGATGTCCCAAGCTATGGAGCATCCCAATGTACTTCCCATTCTTGATGTAGGAGAAGACCAAGAATGCCACTACTATGTTATGCCTTTTATAGAAGGAAAAAACTTAGAAGAAATTCTAAGCAAAGAAAAGCTCACCATACACCTTTCCTGCCATATTGCGTTTCAAGTTGCCCTGGCCTTGAGCCACGCCCATAAAAAGGGCATTATACATAGAGACATCAAGCCATCCAATATCATAATCACAGAACAGCAAGTCTATGTCGCTGATTTCGGCCTGGCAAGACCAGAATGGGCTGCTCGTCTCACTATTACAGGAGCTTTGCTAGGGACACCAGCCTATATGAGTCCAGAGCAAGCCCTGGGATTACCCTATGTAGACCATAGGGCAGATATATATTCTTTAGGCGTAGTACTTTATGAAATGCTAACAGGCAAGATCCCTTTCCGCGCATCCAACATCTCTCATCTTGTAGAACAAATTTTGCACGAAAACCCTTTGCCACCCAAAGTCCTAAATCCCCAGGTTACAGAGTCTCTTAATTCCATTGTTCTGAAAGCACTATCCAAAAGACCCCAAGACAGGTATTCGAGTATTGAAGAAATGGCAGAGCAGCTCCGACGCTATCTTTCGGGTCTTCCTGTCCTACTAAAAACAAAAAAACAACCCTATTGGCAAAAATGCAAAGCCGCGCTACTCCCCCTATGTGTTTTTTTCCTTTCCATGATTTTCACCATAGCACTTTTTTCCACTTTTCAAGGAAAAAAGCAACATCCCAAAGGCTTTCCTTTCTTTTCCCACGAAGGCCCAAATACTTTTTCGTATATCGTATCTTCCCCTTCACAGTATCTCATCAAAAATCCATTAGAAATCTTTGCTGAAAAACCAGAAAAGAAAAACTAGTAGAACTGACTCTTCGTGCCCTTCGTATCTTCGTGGTGAAAAATCTTTACACTGTTTCTACCTTTGTAAAGCGGGCTTTAGGGGAAGCGAGCAACAAAATGTTTTTGGATGGGGGAAAACGCTATAAAAATCATTTGAAATTCGTATATAATTTTGCCAAAATACATCCAGCAGCATTGGGGTATATTCATTTTTTTTAGGAATTCAAGATGTCAGTACAAACTCATAGCCAGATGGCGAATTTTATCTGGAGTATATGCAATCTATTGCGTGGGCCTTATAAGCGAAATGAATACAGAAAGGTAATTTTGCCTCTGACTGTGCTGAGGCGATTTGATTGTGTTCTGGAACCTACAAAAAATAAGGTTTTAGAAGCATACAAAAAGGTAAAAGGGAAATCGGAAAATGTTGTAAGTGCGCATTTGCGAACCATCACAGGCGTTCCTTTCTACAATGTATCGTTATTGAATTTTCGGAAGTTGCTGGATGATCCTGATCAGATTGCCTTAAACCTGAATAGCTATATCAAGGATTTTTCCGAAAATGTGAGGCAGATCATGGAGCGCATGGAATTTTGGATACAAATCCAGAAGATGCACGAAAAGAATCTGCTATATGAAGTGGTGAAAAAGTTTGCTTCGGATGAGGTGGATCTGTCTCCTGGCAGGATAGACAATGTGCAGATGGGCTATATCTTTGAAGAGCTGATCCGCATAGGTGCAGAGCAGGCCAATGAAGAGGCGGGAGAGCATTTTACTCCACGAGAGGTCATCAAGCTCATGGTCAATTTGTTGCTTGCGCCAGAAGAGGATTTGCGTAAGAGCCATGTTGTCAAGACGATCTATGATCCTGCCTGTGGCACGGGAGGAATGCTCTCTGTTGCGGAAAACTATATCCGCACGCTCAACAGCCAGGCACAGCCTCATTTGTTTGGGCAGGATTTGAACGACGAGGCTTATGCAATCTGTCGGGCAGATATGCTCATCAAAGGCGAAGATTCGGACAACATCAAGCCAGAATGTAGCTTTGAAAAGGACGGGTTTCCTAAAGAAAAATTCGATTACATGCTTGCCAATCCTCCTTTTGGTGTGGAATGGAAGCAGCAGCAAAAGACCATCGAGGCAGAGCATAAGGGGCTTGGCTATGATGGTCGCTTTGGGGCTGGTCTTCCTCGCATCAACGATGGTTCTTTGCTTTTTTTGCAGCACATGATTTCCAAGATGCGCAGCCCTGAAAAGGGAGGCAGCCGCATTGGGATCGTGTTCAATGGTTCGCCTTTGTTTACAGGGGATGCAGGGAGCGGAGAATCCAACATCAGGCAGTGGATCATAGAAAACGACTGGCTGGAAGGCATCGTTGCCCTGCCTGACCAGCTTTTCTACAACACTGGGATCTCGACCTATATTTGGATTCTCACGAACCGCAAAGAAGCCAGGCGCAAAGGCAAAATACAGCTTGTGGATGCACGAGAATTCTTTGTGAAAATGCGCAAGAGCCTCGGAAACAAGCGCAACCAGATCGGGGATGGAGAAGAGAATCGGCCTGACCAGATAGCCCAGATCACGAAAATCTATGGCAATTTCCTTTCCGAGGAGAGCGTAGAGAGGGAAGGCAAGAAGGTCGTGGTTTCCAGAATCTTCTACAACGCGGACTTTGGCTACAACAAGATCACCGTGGAAAGACCCTTGCGTCTGCGCTTCCAGGCTAGTGCAGAGAGAATCGCTTTTCTGGACAATATGCCTGCCTTCCAGAAAATAGGCAAGAAGAAATCCCAGGAGTGCCAGCAACGCCAGGAAGAGATCAAGGCCATGCTTCTGGCTTTAGCTCAGGCTACGCAGGAAAGGAGCTTTTCTGACAAAGACAGCTTCCTGGCCGAACTCAAGGCAATGCAAAAAAAATTTTCCCTCTCGCTCTCTGCCCCAGAAACCAAAATTCTTCTGGATGCCCTGGGCGAAAAGGACGAAACAGCAGAAATCTTCTGTGACGAAAAAGGCAATTCCCTGCCTGATCCTGACCTGAGAGACACAGAAAACGTGCCTCTCCAGCAAAAAATCGAGGACTATTTCCAAAAAGAAGTGCGTCCCCATGTCCCCGATGCCTGGATAGACCACAGCAAGACGAAAACAGGCTATGAAATCCCCTTCAACCGCCATTTCTATTGCTACGAACCACCCCGCTCCCTGGAAACCATTGAGTCAGAAATCAAAACCCTGGAATCCGAGATTATGGCTATGTTGGGAGAGACAACAAAAAGAAAGTAGAGAATATGTTTTCCATAGAAAAATACCAAAAGCAAATCATAGAATTATGCAATAAATATAGGATTAAATCCTTATATCTTTTTGGTTCTTCTTTGCGCAAAGATTTCCACGAAGGAAGCGATGTAGACTTGCTTGTAGAATTCATACGCGATAGCTTTAGCGGCAGCTTTGATCAATATTTTGGATTCAAAGAAGAACTAGAAAATCTTTTGAAACGCGAAGTAGACCTGGTTTGCAAGAACAGCATCTCCAAAAATGAATTTTTTCAAAGAGAAATAGAATCTACAAAAGTGAAATTATATGCAGTATGAAGTAAAAAAATATACCAAATACAAAGATGGGACGTGAAGAGGATTGGTTACACAACTTATGTAAAAGGAAGAATTGGTTGGCAAGGCTTAACATCTGATGAATTTATTGATGAAGGGCCTTATTGCGTTACTGGAACGGATTTTCAAAATGGAAAAATCTCTTGGAATACTTGCTACCATGTTGATGAAAAAAGATATAATGAAGATCCTTATATAAAATTGCAAGAGATGGATTTATTAATTACAAAAGATGGTACTATTGGAAAAACAGCAATAGTAAAAAACTTACAAACTAAAGCAACATTAAATAGTGGAATATTTCTTACCAGACCGCTAAAACATATTTACATGACAAATTTTATGTATTGGGTATTGAATTCTAATATATTTAAAAATTTTATTGATTTAACAAAAACTGGTACAACTATTTCACATCTTTATCAAAATGTTTTTGTGAGGTTTTTATTTCCCCTTCCTCCCCTTCCTGAGCAAGAGGCGATAGCAGCGTTTCTCGACAGGGAGACAGGGCATATAGATTCCCTGGTTGCTAAAAAGCAAAAGCTGATAGAACTGCTTCAGGAAAAGCGTACTGCTTTGATTTCTCATGCTGTCACAAAAGGCCTGAATTTTGCTTTTTCTATTCAGCTTGGAAAAATGCTTCAACCAGAAGCTTCAAGCAAAGATGATAGCCAAGTAGAATATTTAAAAGCATTGCATGTACAATGGGAAAAAGTCGATACAAATAATTTACCAGTTATGTGGGCCTCTCCTAATGAAATCTTGAAATATTCAGTATACAAAGGAGATTTGCTTGTTTGTGAAGGAGGCGAAGTTGGCCGTGCAGGAATTCTAAAGGAAGTGGATGGCACAATCATTATTCAAAATGCTTTGCATAGAGTACGATCTCATAATAATTCAAACTTATTTTTATTATATGTATTACAACACGCTTCATCTCAAAAGTGGTTTGAAATACTATGCAATAAAGCTACTATTGCTCATTTCACCGAAGAAAAATTTTCAGCATTAAAAATCCCCCTTCCCCCCCTTCCTGAACAAGAGGCGATAGCAGAGTATCTTGACCAGGAAACAGCCAGAATAGACATGCTTGTCACCAAAATCCAGGCTGCCATAGAAAAACTGCGGGAATACCGAACAGCCCTTATTTCCAGTGCTGTCACAGGGAAAATAGATGTGAGAGAGTAAAAAGCGGTTTTTTTATGGCAATATTTTTGCTAGAATAGATTTATAAAAATAGCGAGTTTTTAAAAAGGAGAAAGAGATGACAAAACGAGATTTGTTAATAAAAAAAATAGATTTCTATCCAGAGTCTATGATCGAAGTCATTCTTGATTTTGCAGAATTCCTGGAACAAAAAAAAATGCAGAAATATTATATTCCACAAACATCAGCTAATGGGGTAGCTGCATTTTTTCAAAAATGGCCTGGAAACGAAACAGACGAAGAGTGGAATCAGATTTTAGAGAGGCTTAGCTAATGAATACCAGGGAGGTACGGCAGGAAAAACAGATAAACACAATTGCCAAAGAAGAAAATAATGCAATGCAATATATTTTGGAAAAAACAATAGATGAATATAAAAATAGAAATTTTTTCCTTGATTTGAAGAAATCTGTGATTAAAGCAAAAAAAAATCAGCTATTATGGGAAGAAGAATTAGAAGAAAGGAAAAAATGGGAAAGTACTCTATCCGATGGATGGGAGGAAGAGTAAATTAAAAGAATATTAAGAATTTAAGACAATAATGCTCTAAAAAATTGTAGGAGATCATCTGGATGAAAACTTTAAATATTCATATCCCTGTTTCAAAAGAAATACTTTTTGTCTTGAAAAAAGATGAGAAGTCTTTACAGGAAGAAGCCCAAAAAATTTTAGCGATCCAATTTTTTAAAGATCGTAAATTGTCCCTGGGAAAGGCTGCTGCACTAGCAGGTATGGATAAAGAGGAATTTATTACTTTATTGGGTGAGAATAAAATTGATGTATATCAATATACACAAGAAGAATTAGAAGAAGAGTTTGAATTCATTGACAGGTTTATATTGGAGTTTAAAAATGAAGGCAGTGATTAACTCCTCTCCCCTCATCAGTCTGTCTTTGCTCGGACAATTAGAATTATTGCCAAAGATTTATGATGAAATTATCATACCCAAAGCTGTCTATCATGAAGTGTTTGTAAAAGGCAAAGGGAAAACTGGAAGCAAAATAATCCATACTCTTAACAATTTTGTTATATTGGAAGCAAGCAATAAAATGCTTTTAGATAGTATTATGCTAGAATTGGATGAGGGCGAGGCTGAGGTAATTGCTTTAGCCAGAGAAAAAGGAATACAAAATGTCATTATTGATGAGTTTGCAGGCAGACAATACGCTTCTTTGCTTGGATTAAATGTTACAGGCACATTGGGTATACTTATCATTGGCAAAAAATTAGGCTTTCTCCCGAATATAAAATATTTAATGGATATTATGCTTAAATATAAGCGTTATATCAGTCCTGAATTGTATCTATCAGTCCTTAAGAAAGCAGGTGAATATCATGAAGGCAACGACGGAAAGGGCTTTTGAAGCTTATATCCAGGAATCTATGTCCAGGCGGGGTTGGGTAACGGGTTCTTTGGGGGTGTGGGATAAAGAGAGGGGGTTGTTTCCTGAATATGTGGTTGCCTTTATTCGTGAGACGCAGGCAGAGCTTTGGGGGCAGATGGAGAGGCTGCATGGGAAAGAGCTTTATGGGAAGGTGGTGGAGGCTTTGGTCAAAGAGCGGGAAATCAAGGGGACAATTGCGGTTTTGCGTCATGGCTTCAAGTTCTATGGAAAGACGTTTCGCCTGGCTTATTTCAAGCCTGCGCATGGGCTTGTGAGCGATACTTTAGGCTTGTTTGGGCAAAACCAGCTTCATGTCACAAGACAGGTTCCATGCCATCCTAAGGACAATAGCAGTGTTGACATGGTGCTTTCGCTCAATGGAATCCCTGTGGCAACCGTAGAGTTGAAAAATCCTTCCACAGGGCAGACATGGAAAGAGGCGATGGCTCAGTATAAAAAAAGCCGAGATCCCAGGACACCGCTTTTCCTGTTCAAACGAGGTGCGCTGGTGCATTTTGCCGTGGATACAGAGGAAATCTATATGTGTACTCGCCTGGAGGGGGAGAAAAGCTTTTTCTTGCCTTTCAACAGGGGCAGTGCGCCAGGCGAAATCTTTTGCGGTAGAGGAAATCCCTTGCATGCTTCAGGCCACAGAACAGGCTACTTTTGGGAAAAAATTCTGGAAAGAGAAAGCTTTATGGACATTGTGGGGAATTTTATCTTTCTGGAAACAAGGGAGGAAATCGTAGAGGAAGAAGCTACGAGAAAGAGAGTCACGAAGGAAACCCTGGTTTTCCCGCGCTATCATCAGCTCGATGCTGTAAGAAAGCTTATGCGAAGTTCCAGCCAGGAGGGAGCAGGACACAACTATCTGATACAGCATTCTGCTGGCAGTGGCAAGACCAATAGCATTTCCTGGCTCTCTCATCGGCTGGCGAACCTCCATAACCAGGAAAATGAAAAGGTGTTCGATTGCGTTGTGGTCATCACAGACCGCCGTGTTCTGGACAGGCAGCTTCAGGATGCCATCTACCAGATCGAACATGCCCAGGGCGTTGTCAAGGCCATTGATGAAAATTCCCGCCAGCTTTCCGAAGCTTTGGTGGATGGGACGAAAATCATCATCACGACCTTGCAGAAGTTTCCCTTTATTTTGCGGGGATTGCTTCGGATCGCAGGAGCGGAAAATCCCGATAATCCTGATGAAATGGCGATTCTCAGGACAAAAGCCTGGGAAAAGGCCATTGCCAGGCGAAAGTATGCGATTCTTGTGGACGAAGCGCATTCCAGCCAGTCAGGGGACACGGCAAAAGAGCTTAAGCGTGTTCTGGGGGGTGGCAATGGAGAGGAAGACGAGGATTTTGAGGACGTTCTTGGCAGGGTAGCCCAGTCTCGTGGCAGGCAAAAGAATCTGAGCTTTTTTGCCTTTACGGCAACCCCCAAAGGCAAGACCATCGAGCTTTTTGGCAGAATGGGGCAGAGTGGAAAGCCAGAGGCATTCCATACCTATTCCATGAAACAGGCTATGGAAGAAGGCTTTATCCTGGATGTTTTGCAAAGGTACACCACCTATAAAACTTACATCAGGCTGATCAAGAGCATCGAAGAAGACCCTTCTATGCCAGAAAAAAAGGCGAAAAAGAAGCTAGGCAAGTTTCTGGCCTTGCATCCTTACAATATCGAGCAAAAGACAGAAATCATTGTGGAGCATTTTCGGGAACACGTAAAGTCTAAGCTCTTTGGGCGTGCTAAGGCTATGGTGGTTACGGGCTCAAGGCTTCATGCGGTACGATATATGATTTCCTTTCGCAAGTACCTGGAAGAAAACCATTATAGCGATATAAAACCTCTGGTTGCTTTCAGCGGCGTGGTCAAAGATACAGAGACAGGCATGGAATACAAAGAGACTTCCATGAACCTGGATATAGTGACAGGAAAGCCCATATCCGAATCGCAATTGCCCGAACGCTTCGATTCTTCGGACTACCAGATTCTTTTGGTGGCGAACAAATACCAGACAGGCTTTGACCAGCCTCGTCTTTGCGCCATGTATGTAGACAAGCGGCTCGATGGCGTACAGGCAGTGCAGACTCTATCGCGCCTGAATCGAACATACCCAGGCAAGGAAGCTCCTTTTATCCTGGATTTTGAAAACAAGGCAGAGGATATTTATACGGCCTTCAAGCCTTACTATGATGTAACCACACTCTGCGAGCCGTCTGATCCCGATCATCTGGAAAAGCTCAAGCATGAGCTGAATGCCATGCAAGTCTATCTCTGGTCGGAAGTGGAAGGATTCTGCCATATCTTCTATTTGCCTCAATATAGGCAAAATCCTTCTGACCATGCCCGAATGCAGAAGATGATCCAGCCTGCGACAGATCGCTTTCAGGGGCTGAGCGATCAGGAAAAGGAATCGTTTTATGGAAAGATAACAGCCTACACACGATTCTATTCTTTTATCAGCCAGATCATTCCCTATTATGACATAGAATGGGAGATGCTCTATGGCTTTGCCCGCTATCTGATCCCCCACCTGCATTTGCAGAACAACAGCCTCGCTGCACATCCTGAAAAAGATGTGGATTTGCAATACTATCGCATAGAAAAGGTCACGTCAGGGTCTATCGTGATGGAAGATAAAGAGCATTATGATGTGAAAAGCCCTACTGCCGTGGGGACAGGGAAGCAGCAAGAAGAGCAAAAGCCTTTGTCCCAGATCATACAGCAGCTCAACGACCGTTTTGGAACGAATTTTGCCGAAGAAGACCGCCTTTTTTTCGAACAAATCAAGGAAAAGGCAATCAAAGACGAGCGAATCGTCCAGACGGCACAAGCTAACCCCCTGGACAAATTCGAACTCGGCATCAAAACCATCATCGAATCCCTGATGATGCAGCGCATGTTCGAAAACGATACCATTGTCTCGCGCTACATGGATGATAAGGAATTCCAAAAGAGCGTCTTGCCCTTGCTGGCGCAGGAGATATACAAAAATATCGAGGGCGTTGCACGATAATATAGAAGATCAAAAATAAAAAATCCGCAGATTGCACAGATTACGCCCATTAAAAAAACAACTCTAAAATAGGATTGCTTCTGAATTTTATAAATTTTTACTCTTCAAATGGCATAATTCATCTTGCATAGTTTTTGGTCTTGGAGAAAATAGATTTCGTCTGCGTATCTCATGGAATGAGGGCGATGGGTGACGACCAAAGCCATGTTTTCTTTTGTGCAGTTTTGGATGGAATCCCAGATGAATTTTTCATTTTCTGCGTCCAGAGCAGAAGAGCAGTCGTCAAGTAAATACAGTTGTGGGTTTCCTGCTATGGCCCTGGAGATGCAAAGCCTTTGCTTTTGGCCGCCAGAAAAAGAGCTGCCTTTGAAGCTAAGAGTTTCGTGGATTCCTTTTGGCATATTTTTTATTTCTTCCAGGAGGTTGCATTCTTTCAAGGCTTTTTGGGTACATTCCAGGGAGATATTTCTTCCCAGGGTGATATTTTCATAGATGCTGTCCGAAAATAGGGAAGGCTCTTGAGAGACATACCCTATTTTCTGCCAGTAAGAAGGCAGATGGATCTTTTCTATGGAAATGCCATTCACAAAAATTTCGCCACAGTCTGGCTTGATGAGTCCCAACAGTAGCTTCAAAAGGGTTGTTTTTCCTGAACCGATTTTGCCGAACAGTACTACGGTTTTTCCTTTTTCCAGCTTAAAAGAAACATCATGGACTATCTTTTTGTCGTTGTATTGGAATGAGACATCCTTGAATTCTATGGAATGGAGTTGTTCGAGTTCTGTATGGTTTTTCCAGCTTTCCTTTAATTCTGTTTCACACCCTGTTTCTTCTAATTCCACCAATCGCCGAATGTTGACCATGGTTTGCTTTCGTGCCGTGAAAAAGTTAGGAATATCGAAAAGAGGGCCTGTCAGCATGCCCAGGTACATATAGAAAGCATAAACAACGCCCAGGGTAATTTCTTTTTCCAAAGCCAGATACCCACCATATAAGATTACGATGATCTGCCCTGAAACACCGATAGAACTATAGATCGCCCATAGGACGATCTGGAAGCTGTTCAGGGTCATTCCTATCCCTATCCTTTTTTGCAGTTGCGCCTTGAAATTTTTAGAAAAAGAGGCTTCTGCTCTATGTGCTTTGAGGATTTTAATTCCTGAAAAGCAAGATTCCAGAAGGTTTCCTGTCTGGCTGACTTCCTGGCGATAGCTTTCCATGTATTTCGTTAAAAAGGATTGTAAAGAATAGAAGGCAAATAGCATCACGGGCAAAGGCAGAAAAGAAACTATCGCCAGCTTTATATTCAAAGTAAAAAGAAGCCCAATGCAAAAGATAAACTTGCTGCTGCTTTCGATTGCTCTAAAAATTCCAGAGCAGGCAAACCAGCTTATACTAGCAGTATCATCGCAGAGCCTTGTGGCTATATCTCCTGTGCGGAATTTTTGGAAAAATTTCCAGTTTTTTTGGAGAAGGCGAGCAAAATAGTGCTGCCTTATATCCACCTCCAAACGTTGGTTTACCCTGGCCCGCATAGCAGGGTATAAATTAGAAAACACTTGCAGAAAGCCCACAAGAAGGATAATTCCTGTTGCCTGATAGACTGTTTTTAGATTATGCTCCTGGCTTCCTGATGCAAGCTTTTGGACAAAAAAATCGATCAGATATTTGAACAAAAGAGGATAAGCTATAGCTACAGAGGTAGATACCGCAGTGAAAAAGACAAGAACAAAAAAATATTTCTTGTGGTTTTTCCAGAAAAACCATATCCAGCTTATGGTAGACTTTGAGTTCATACTAATTTTCTATTTCTTTATTTTTCTGTAATTCATAAGATTTTTTATATAAACCATTTGCTTTGATCAAGTCTTCATGAGTTCCTTCTTCCCGCTTTTCGCCCTTTTCCAAGACAATAATTTTGTTTGCATGGGCAATCGTAGAAAGCCTGTGGGCAATTACAAGGGACATTCGGCCTTTGAGAAGCTCTTCCATTCCTTGCTGTATAGCCTTTTCCGTAGTGGGATCAACAGAACTCGTTGCTTCGTCCAGAATAATGATTTCTGGATCTAAGAGCATGGCCCTGGCAAAAGAAAGCAACTGCCGTTCGCCCATAGAAAGATTTTCCCCCCTTTCACTAAGAACCGTATCGTACTTTTGGGGAAGCTGTTCGATAAAATCATGGGCATTTACCAACTTTGCTGCTTTTCGGATTTTTTCATCAGGAATGTCCGAATTCAAAACCTTCAGATTTTCCATAATCGTACCAGGAAAAAGATATACTTCCTGGAGAACAAGAGCGAACTTAGATCGCAATTCCTGAACTGCATATTTTTGTATAGGAGTCCCATTCAAGGTAATTTCGCCTTCTAGGGGATCATAGAATCTCATAAGCAAGTTTGCAATGGTGGACTTGCCTGCCCCGCTTGGGCCGACCAGGGCAACCATCTCGCCCTGCTTTATGCTAAAAGACAATCGCTTAAGAACAGGGGTATCTTTTTTATAAGAGAAGGAAACCTCTTTCATCTCTAGTATATGGGGTTTATCTACAATAGGAAGAGGGATTTCTGGATCAACAATGTCAGGCTTCCGATCCAGGATACTAAACAACCTGCCTGCGCTAACAAAGGATCTCTGGATAGTGCTCACAAACTCGCTGAATTCCCGCATAGGGCCATAGATTCTCTTTACATATTCTACAAACATGACAAAGCCGCCAATTGTCATAGTGCCAAGGAAGACATTTCTGCCACCTACAAAAAAGACAATCGCAACCGATAGAATTTCTCCTAGAGTAAAAATGCTATGGTATGCGCCATAATGAATAATCGACACTCTCGATTCAAGGCGGAATCTTTCCATGCCTTTTTCATAGATCTTTTGTCTGATCTTGTTTCCGTAAGAAAAAAGCTGTATTGTCGTGACGCTTTGGATATACTCTGTCACAAGCCCTAGTATTTGGGAAAATAGCTTGCGGCATTGCAAAAACAGTTTTTTAAGATATTGGATTATAAAATAGTTGCTGATAGCAATACAAATAAGAATAAAAAGAATTATACAGGATAATTTATAATCATTAAGAAATAATATAATTAAAATAGCAAAAAATGTTATTATTGTTCTAAAAATATCGAGAGAGATATTCGAAAATAGCTGGTTCAGTGCCTCTGTATCGCTTTCTACCCTGGCGAGGAGCTTTCCTGGTGTATAGGATTGAAAGAAAGGCAAGGATTGGCTCAGTATATGGTCAAAAATATCGCCTTTGAGCCTCGTGACCGTTTCATACCCAACCTTGGTTATGATGATGCCTTGCAGAACAGAAAATCCATTGCTCAGAAGAAAGAGCGCGAGGTATAAAACAGAGCTGGAAATGACATTTCTAAAGTCTCCTGAAGGAATATCCTGATCGATGATTTTTTTGAGTATCATAGGAAGGGATATATTGATAGCAACAATGATTCCTAATAATACCAGAGTGAAGATAATAGATTTTTTCTGGGAGAGCAGATAGGGCAAAAATCTTTTAAAAATTTTACTATTTTTTAATTCTATTTTTTGTTCATCTTCTTCATGATCAAATACGCTGTGGTGCATAGATTTTGGCTTTAAAACAATAAATTATAGATAGATCCTCGACGTTTCAACATCTACCATAGAGTCCCATTCATTTCTGATGCACATTCGATGGTAAAGGCGTAAAAGCTTTTTGGTTGTCTCGTTTTTCCCGCATTGAAGGTAGCTGTAGCCGCTTTGCTGAAACCTTTGGGTAAGCTGGTATACCATAGTGGAAAGCTTTTGAAAATGTCCGACAATGTCCTTTTCTCTTCTTTCTGGGGATATATAAATATCGAACATGCCTATTTTGTTTTTAGAAGGATGCTTCTGAAAGGAAATCATACCATACACAACTTTTTCTTCCCCTTGCTTTCGGAATCCGATCATGGCATCATAGTGTAGCCGATAGAGTAGTTTGGGCAAAAAAAAAGGAGGCAATATCTTTTTTAGGAAGCGAATCTTACTATTAAAAGAAGAGGACGGACTCTGGGCAGTGACCTGGTCGATTCTCTGGTAAATATAATTCAAAG
This sequence comes from Candidatus Brocadiia bacterium, assembly GCA_013359215.1. Lineage (GTDB taxonomy): Bacteria > Planctomycetota > Uabimicrobiia > Uabimicrobiales > JABWCH01 > JABWCH01. Next base: position 16,252 of record JABWCH010000215.1, read on the forward strand.
CTGCCAGAAAATCGGGATGCGGATTTTCTCTGGATTTTTTCAATAGATCCGACAAAAGTACCATTTCATAATTGACTTCCATGGAATTTTTCTTTCTGATAAAGGGAATTGTCAAATTTTTGTTCTGGTCAAAATGCTTAGGAGTTACGCAAAGAGATTTTTATTTGGGGGAAAATTTTTGTAAAAATTTTCCCCCAAACCCCCTTTAAAAACTTTTATATATTTATTTTCCAATAG
>JABWCH010000216.1 GCA_013359215.1 Candidatus Brocadiia bacterium
ATTTTCGCCTAAAATTATTTTTCGGATAGGCTCTTAGCGCGGCAAGATTTCAATTCATGGTATAGATTCCATAAAAAAGCTCGGTTGTCGCAGCAGACATATTCCATTTCTGAGCATTCCATTCGGGCAAAAGATTTACAAAAGCGTAAATAGTATGCAGGATCTTTTTTAGCGGGTTCTGTCCCTTTGCTCCAATCCCACGACCCTTCTTGTATATCGTTGATCGCCAGAAAAAAATTTTTGATATTCTTTCCTTTTTGTAGTTCAACATTTCTAGCCATGGAAAGCCCTTTTTCCAATATCATGGGCGACATAACCGATGATCCAACAGAAAGATATACTCCGCCTTCAAGATGGGACACACCTTCCACAAATCGTAAAAAATCGACTTCTGCTGCAATACCAATCGCTGCCCCACTACAGACAGGATGGCTATAGATAATATCATATCCAAAACCTGGATGCACAGTAAGAGGAATGGAATGGCGAAAGGCTGCTTCGCATATACTATATTCTTTAAAGGGATGATTTACAACTATATTTCCACTTTGCAACTGAGAATGCCCAAGCATTTCATATAGATTCATCCAACCTGTTTTAAAAAAATCTGGATTATCCATATTTTGGCAAATTTTTTCTCTGATTTCTTCGTATGTTGGAACAAACAAAGCATCTTGGGAAATCAATCGCCCTATGGATTCGCCATACCCTTGCCTTTGTACAGCAGATAAAAGAATTGCCAGGTTTATATAAAATCCTGTTTCCTGCCATATACCAAATTGCCCTGCATGGATATATTTACGAACATCTTCTTCTGATTTGCCCTGGAAGGCAAACTCCCAGTCGTGGATTGTGCCTGCCCCATTTGTAGCAAGATGAGTTATGAATCCTTCCTGGATCATCTCTCGGACAATAGTCCCTAAACCATTTTTTACCAGATGAGCACCATAGGCTAAAATAATAGATGCCTTTTTTTCTTTTGCTTTCAGGATAGCCTTTGCCATTTTTTGGATCAATGCACGAGTTTGTTCATCTAACCAAGGTGGATTTTCATGAGGACAAGCGGCAATTTCGCGAATATATGACTTACTTTGTCTTGAAGCTAAAGGTAGAATAGAAAGGTTATTGCGGTTGAACATAAAAGCCCCTGTTTACGCTTTTCGTTTTTTAGTGCAATAGGAACACGATGTGTTGAAAGCAGAAGAGCAGCATGAGAAGGGATTTGGAGGAAAATTTTTACAAGCATCCTTCCAAATCCCTTTTTTGAAATCAGGCTAATTTTTTGCTTTTGATCAAGTGGAATGCTTTGATAAAATAAGGAAAAGAAGATCCCACGGTCATGGCAAGTGTAATCCAAACCAAAATAGACACAATCCAAGAAGCAATTTCCGATCCCTGCCAATGCCCAAGATAGAAAAGAATGACTCCAGCACTGATACACTGGAGTACCATTTTGATTTTGCCTCCCCAGTTAGCCGCGAAATTAACCCCGTGGCTCTCTAAATAGCTACGCAAGGAAGATACCAGCATTTCTCTGGCAAGGATTACCACAACCATCCATGGGCTGATGAGCGGAGTTAGCCTTACGAAAAAAACAAACAACCCGCCTATGATAATTTTGTCCACAAGAGGATCTGCAATCCTGCCAAATGCTGTATACATATTGTATTTGCGAGCGACATATCCATCCAGATAATCGCTTCCAGCACCTAGAATAAAAAGAACCAGACTTATATCCATAAGGAAAGAAAAAGTCTCGGCGGACTGTAAACTTTTTTGGCTATCCACAAGGGTAAGTAAAACAAAGAGTACAATCGCTATGATTAGCCTGGAAAGTGTAATTTGGTTTGCAAGGTTCATATTTTTTTCGCAATCAAATCATAGTTTTCACTTTGAATAACCCGAACGCGATGGAATGTTCCTGGTTTTAATTTTTTTCCTGACAGATAGACACAAGGATCTATCTCAGGAGCTTCACCATAGCTTCTGCACTGCCACAGACCATCTTCTACGCAATCTTCAACTACCACTTCTAGCTCTTTTCCTACCATATTTTCCGACCAGGCAAATGCAATTTCCTGTTGCAACTGCATTACCTTTTCATAGCGTTCTTTCTTAACTTTGGCAGGCATATCGTCATTTTGGTAAGCTTTTGTTCCTGGCTCAGGAGAATAGCAAAACGCGCCTAATCTTTCTATACGGGCTTGCTTCAAAAAGGCAAGCAATTCTTCAAATTCTTGCTCGGTTTCCCCTGGAAAACCTACCATAACAGTGCTGCGCAGCACGAGTCCAGGAATGCTAGAACGCAATTTTGCAAAAAGATTTTCTAAATACTCTTTTGATGTGTTTCCTCTGCCCATGAGACGCAAGATCCTTGTGTTGATGTGCTGGATTGGCATTTCTAAATAAGGGATCACTTTAGGCAAAGAAAAAAGTTGGAAAAACCGTTCGGAAAAGTGTGCAGGATGCATATACATAATGCGTATCCACTTTAATCCATCCAACTTGCTTAACTCTTCCACGATGCTGTAAAGGTCGCTCTGAGGAGATAGATCTTTTCCATAGTTTGCTGTGTCCTGGCCGATCACGATCAATTCTTTTACTTCGTCAGCAACTAAGGTTTGGGCTTCCTGCAAAATCTGGGATGGATTTTTGCTTCTCATTTCCCCACGAATAGAAGGAATCGTGCAGTATGTGCAATGGTTAGAGCATCCTTCTGTAACTCGGAGATAAGCATAATTCCTCGATGTTACGCGAAGACGCAAATCATCGGAAGGAATAAAATTTTTTTCTGATAAAAAGACCTTTTGCTTTTCCTGAAGTATCTCGTGTATATATTTTCCAATTTCTTTATAATCAGAAAAGCCAATGATTCCGTCCAATTCTGGAAATTCCTGCAATAGCTTTTCTTTATAAAGCTCAACCATACAGCCTATAGCAATGACTGCCTGGATTGGCCCATGTTTTTTCTTCTTCAGAGTTGCCTTGATCGTTTTTCTTGCTTCTTTTCTGGCATCTTCAATGAAGCCGCAAGTATTAATAAGAACAACATCGCTGTCTTCTGGTTCCTGGCAAATGATGTAGTCTTCCTGGAGTGCTAGATTGCCAAGAATTTTCTCTGTATCCACTAAATTTTTAGGACAGCCTAGATGGATGAGAGAGATGGCTATTTTTTCAAAACCACTCATTCTTTTTTTTCCTGACGTTGAATTTTTGTTAAATATTTTTGCTGCAAAACAATAGTAAAAGCATATATCCCTAAGATAATGCCTGCAAACAAAAGGAAAAAGGCATGAAAATTACCAAAGAACAATTGCAAATTTTCCAACAAAAACAATCCCAACAAGCCTCCTTGAGAAGGCATTCGATCAGAATCTATACAAAACTTTTCCCAGAAAGAGCCAAGAGTGCAAAGCCATAAAAAGAAGAAAAACAGATAGCAAAACCAATAGGAATAGAAATACATACTCTGTTTTTCTATTTTCCACAAGCCAAAGGCCAAAATAAAAGGCATAAGCCAGGAAACCTGGCCTAACCACAAAAAGGAATAATGGGCCAGGATTGCTCCGCTTCCGCCCATCCAATTACCAACTTTGGGTTGTCTTGGGTAGGTATGTCCCATATCTCTTAATTCATAAGAAAAAAGAGCCAGAAAGAAATAAAAAAAAAACAGAATAGATAGAATTTTCAATATATAAGAGACAGGAATTCTTTTATTCATCTTCAGATTTTTCATCTTCCCCAAACTCAAAATCACTATTTTTATGGGAGTTTCTGTATTCATCCAGGAAGTTATTATCTTCTAATGCTCCATCAGGAGCAAGAGATATCTTGTCTTGCAAAATTTCTTCATAAATAATGTCCATCAAGTTGTTGGATTCTATATCAACCAACTTGGGAGAATTTTTTTTCAGCTCAATCATCCTTCTTTGTACTAATACTGTCAGATGGAAAGACCCGCCTACTTTTCGTATCAACTTTTCTATATCGAATTTTCGCATAAGAATCCTCTCAACTGTTTAGCATAAGCTTTACCATGAGCATAGGCTCTGGCAAGTTTGCAAAAAACACTGAATATAAAAATTGGGATGGTAGCATATAAGTAACATATTAACAAAGAGTTTGCAAGAAAAATTCGCCATCATTGAGAATAGAGTCCTTTTTTATTTTCTTTATTGAAAAGAGAATAAAGCACAGGAACTAAGACCATAGTGATTAGAGTCGAGACAAAAAGCCCACCGATTACTGTGATGCCCAATGGTTTCCATATTTCAGACCCTTCCCCTTTGCTTACTGCAAGAGGGATCATACCAAAAATTGTAGTAAATGTCGTGATCAGAACGGGTCTAAGACGCTGCGCTCCTGCCTTTTTTATAGCTTCCATGATAGAAAGCCCTCTGGCTCGCAAAATGTTTGTGTAGTCCACAAGAACAATCGCATTGTTGACAACAACACCAATCAGAAGGATCATACCAATCAAAGAAAGCAGGTTCAAGGTTGTGCCAGTCAAAAAGAGAAATATAAAAACCCCGACAAAAGCAAAAGGCACAGAAAACATAATCACAAAAGGATGCCGCAAAGATTCAAATTGAGAAGCCATTACCATATAGACAAGTAACGCCCCCAGAGCCAGTAAAATAGACATATCGCGAAAAGATTCTCTCTGTATTTTAACAATGCCGCCTATCTGGATGGCAATGCCAGCAGGTCGGTCTATCTGGTTGATTTCTTTCTCAATGTCTGACATCACTTCCCCCAAAGAACGCTGGTATGTACTCGCACCAACGATTACCATTCTTTCCTGGTTCTTACGCTCGATTTTAATAGGGCCAAGCCCTTCTTTTACAGAAGCAAAGCTATCCAGACGAACCTGCTCGCCATGAGGAAGTGGTATGGTACTGTTGCATACATCGCCAATCTCGGTTCTCTGGCTATCCTGAAGGCGCAGAAAAATATCGTACTCTTTATCTCCTTGCCTGTATCTGCTGACTTCTTTGCCATAGAAATAGGTTCTTAGTGTTTGCACTATATGCGCGATATTTAAGCCCAAATCTGATGCTTTTTGTCTGTCGATAACGACTTTCAGCTCAGGCTTTCCTATATCGCGACTAATAATCACATCCATTGCTCCAGGTGTATTTTGCATAATTTTTTTAAGCTGGTTGGCTAAAGCATCTGTTTCGACAAGATCATGGCCTATGATTTCTATGGAAATCGGCTTATTCCCTCCTAAGAGAATTTTGTCCATAGGATTGCCTGTGTCCAGAGAAATCTTTCTGATGTCTATGTCATTTTCCAACTCCAAAACCAGCTTTCTACCAATTTCCTTAGAAGAAAGCTTTCTTTGTCTTTGTTTGACAAGCTTCAAAGCAACCAGTCCAACATGAGATCCCTCTTTTTCGCCAAAAGCAGAACCAAACCCGTCCTCAGACTGGCCTACACGGAAGAAAATGTCTTTGGTTTCTTTAGGAAACATTTGCATAATCATTCTGGAAATATCCTGGGCCTTTTTCCTTGTCACTTCCAGCCTTGTACCTACAGGCATTTCAAATTCCATACTAAGATCGCCTGTATCTTCTTCTGGAACAAATTCGCTGCCAATCAAAGGCACGAGAAATAAAGCCGCCAAAAAACAGCAAACAGACCAGAAGATTACTGTTTTCCTATGATGCAACGTCCAATCCAGAAAATCGCTATAAGCATTTTCTGTGGATGCAAAAATAGCTTCGCTCCAAAGAAAAAACTTTTTCCCCCAGCTCGATTTTGTTTTGTTTTGAGTTTTTAAAATTTTAGAGGCAAGCATAGGCGTAAGAGTCAAGCTAATCAAAAGAGAAGAGAGGAGAACTACCGTAATAATCAAAGCCAACTGGCGGAACATGATTCCACTAATACCACTGACAAAAATCAAAGGCAAAAAGATCACAACAGTGGTTAAGGTAGAAGCACTTACAGCAAGACCAACTTCCGATGCACCAAAAATGGCTGCTTCCTGGATTCTTTCTCCTCTGTCTTTATGGCTCACAATGTTTTCCAGAATTACGATAGCGTTGTCTACTACCATTCCAATCGCAATGGCAAGGCTTGCAAGAGACATGACATTGATTGTATATTGGAAAATATACATGAAGATGAAGGCCAGAATCAGAGAAAAGGGAATGGTAATAGCAATGATGATGCTGGTTCTGATCTGTCTTAAAAAGAAAATCGTTGTTAAAACAACAAACAAAGCCCCCCAGAAGATGGTTTCTCCTAAATTTCTTAGGGAATTTTTGATAAAATCAGCACTATCGAAAAGAGTAAAAATTTGTATGTCTTGCGGAAGGGTTTTTTTGATGTTTTCCAATTCCCGAAAGCACGAATTCAGGACTTCGACCGTATTCGTTCCTGACCGTTTTTGTACAGCAAGAAGCATTCCTGGCCGCTGGTTGATTTCCACAATTCGCTTGGCTTCTCGGAAGCCATCTTCGACCGTGGCTATATCCCTTAGATAAACAAAAGAGTCTTTGTCTTTTTTTACAACAATATTGGGAATGTCCTTTACCTTTTCGTACTCGCCAGGAATCCTCAGGATGTACTCTATTCTTCCGATTTTTAAGCTTCCAGCAGGGAGCGTAAGGTTTTCCGAAGCAAGGGCAGCCTCGACCTGTTCGCGAGTGAGAGAATATGCCTGGAGTTTTTGCAAATCCATATTTATATTGATTTGCCTTCTTTTTCCTGCAATCATCTGCACAGCCCCTACGCCTGGAATGCGCTTTAAGGGTGAAGCCATCTGGTCGTCCATGATTTCTTCAAGCTTGTCCAGACTTTCCTGAGCTGTGACACCAAAAAAAGCGATAGGAAACAAAGATGTGCTAAATTTAAAAACAATAGGGACTTCTGCATCATCAGGCAAAAGCCGTTTGCAAAATTCCAATCTATCCCTGATTTCATTGGATGCTTCATCCAGATTGGTTGACCATCGGAATTTGCATGTAATGAGAGACAAGTCTTCTTGCGAAATGGACTGGATTTCATCCAGGTTATTGACAATGCTCAGGTCATTTTCAATAATTTTGGTAACCTTGTTTTCAATATCCTCAGCAGCAGAGCCAGGCCAGCTCGTGATGACACTAATCGCAGGAGGCTCTATTTCAGGCATAAGATCAATGGGCAAAAACATAAGGGAAACAAGCCCTAGCAGAAGAAAAGCTAGAAAAAACATAACGGTAGTAACAGGGTATTTGACCCCAAAAGAAGGTAGTGTCATTCGTGCTTTTCTCCTATAATCTCAATCTTGCTTTCTTCGATCAGGTTAGCCTGTCCTCGGACAATGAGCATATCGCCTTGTTTCAGATCAGAACCAGGCTTTACTTCTACTGTATTTCCTGCCCATATTCCAGGGGTAATAGCAATTTTTTTTGCCTTGTTTCCCACAGCAATAAAGGCAAAATACAGACCTTCTTGTCGAATTAAAGCATCAGCAGGAACTAGAATGGCTTCTTTGCTTTCTTTTACTATAAAAGGAATACGCGCAAACATACCAGGTCTAAGGCGGTAGTCTGTGTTTTCGTAGACAATCTCTGTTTCCATAGTTCTTGTGGCAACTTTTAAGGTTGGCCCAATTCGTGTAATCTTGGCAGAAAAAATTTCGTCTGGATAGGCATCCACAGAAAATACAATGACTTTATCTTTGTGCAGCCTATTCAAGTAAACCTCTGGTACATGCACTAGAATTTTGACCTTATCTATGCTCATCAAATCTAAGATAGGATCTGACATGGCTTTTGTGTTGCCTATTGTATCTCCTTGATCCGAATATTTCTCGGAAACAACACCTGAAATCGTTGCTTTGATCGTAGACTCATTGAGTGTAGAGGTTGCCATTTCTAAAGTTGCCTGCGATGCTTCCAACTGCGCATCGCATACTTTTTTTTGTGCTTGGGCATAAGAAAGGGATGCTTGGGCTTGTAAAACTTGCGCCTTCAAGCCTAACTGATCCATTTCCATTGCCTTATATTGGGTTTCGATGGTGTCTAGCATTTGCTTGGAAATAGAGCCTTCTCTGCTAAGGATTCGGTATCGTTGGCGGTCTTTATCCAGATTTGCCAGATTGACTTCCACAGTATGGAGCTGTGTCTTTGCTAATGTAAGCTCTGCTTCTGATCTTTCGATATTTTTCTCCGCGCTTAGAACCTGAGCTTTGGTAACATTGAGATTTGCCTTAGCCTGATTTTCTTGGGCCTTTAAAACATCATGATCCACTATTCCAAGAACATGCCCTTTTTCCACAAAAGAACCTTTGTCTACAAACAGTTTTTCTAATCTGCCTGCGAGCTTGGAATAGATTTGGACTTTAGAATAGGGATACACTGTTCCTGTAAGCAATATTTTCTCTTGTATATCTCCTAAACTCACCTTTACGACTTTCACACGAATCGCACTTCTGGCTTTTTCTTCCTGGGTTTTATTCATGGCCTGAACTTTTTGAAAACTATAATATCCCAAAGAAAGAAGCCCAAAGAAAACAATAAAATTCAAGATAGGAAGGATTGTTTTTTTCATTATTTTCTAGCTCTAGCACTTTCTAAAATTTAAATTTTTATCGGCAATGTTGCATTACAGCTTGTTTCTTGATTTCCCCTTGATTCCTCCAAATGTACCATTCTCAAACTACAAAAGGACAATTTTTTTCATAAATTCGGGTGGGCATTTTTTGGTTACTATTCTTTCCACATATTCTTTTGTATACCTTGCGCTAAAGTGGATTAAAAGAATCTTTTCGATTTCCTGGAAGGATTCTGCATGTTGCAGGATTTCTTCCAGATGAATATGCCCCCACTCTTTTGCATGATCTATGCTTCTTTTAGAATCGATAAAAGTACATTCCAAAGCCACATACCGAGATTTAGTAAAAACAGGATTTTCCAAAAAACTGTCCAGGCTGCAATCCCCTAAATAGCTAAACATGGGAATCTTGCTCATAGCAAAAATATCTATATTTTGCTCTCTGAGTTTCATAATCTCTTCTTGCGAAGCTTGCAGATAGTCTGTTTTGAGCTTTTTTTTCTTTTCATAGATTGTGTAGCCAAGCGAAGGTATTCTGTGCTGAACAGGAGATGCGGAAAAAAAATAGTTTTTTTTGAGTTCGTACAGTTTCCCTTCCTCTACGCTGATGAGTTCAAAATGGTATTCCAGATCTTCCAGCTTTTGCCATATTGCAAGAAGCTGCGTAAACAATTCGTATGTTTTGCTATGCACATAGATTTTAGCATGAGGCAAAGAGAAAAGGCGGCGTTGAGAAAGATAGGCAGTGATCGCGCTGGCATGGTCACCATGTGCATGGCTTAGTAAAAGCGTATTGATAGGAATCGCGTTTATATGAAGATTCCCTATATCAAAAAGAACATCCAGCGGCTTTATCCATAGACTTGTTGCTTTAGACCCAATCGAAAAACCATCGAGACGGAATACTTCGTCGAATTGTATCATAGAGAGATTATCCTTTTTTC
>JABWCH010000006.1 GCA_013359215.1 Candidatus Brocadiia bacterium
TTTTATAGAAATTTCATTCGCGTAATTTGTATATTCGTTTTATTCGTGATTAATACTAGCATCTCTTGAAATATGTTCAACAGCATTTTGACCAGAACATTTTTCATGCTCTTTTTGCAATATATACAGCGAATTTTCTTGACAAAAGAACAATATTTTCATTTAATGAAAATTTCTCATATAAATTTTTTATATCAGGCACAAAGATTGCATAGATTTTTAAAATCTAAATACTGTGTTCAAGTTATGTTTCTTTCTGATTCTAGCATTTTTTTGTACTCAAAAGTCATACAAAATTTGGATAAATATTTTTCCAAGCCCATTACTTTCTTTATGATCATAAAGATGTTAGAATAAGTTTTTTTTAAGGATTGAATATTGTGAAAGAAGAAGCAATCACAATGGAAGGAGATGTCCTAGAGGCTCTCCCCAACACACGTTTTAAAGTAAAATTGGATAATGGTCATGTTGTTCTGGCTCATATCTCTGGTAAAATGAGACAACGCTATATCCGCATAGTTCCTGGTGATAGGGTAAAAATAGAATTGTCACCCTATGATTTGGAAAAAGGGCGTATCACCTATCGTTTGCCGCCCAAATAAAAAAAGAGGCAATAGAATGATTGCCTCCAAGTCTTTCTAGTATTATTTTTCTATGGGTTCATGAAGACCTAAAACCTGGCGGTTATAAAGATTGCGATATACATCGCTTTTTTCCATTAATTCTCGATGGTTGCCAAACCCTACTAAATTTCCTTCATCTAAAACCAAAATTTTATCTACTTTTTCTATAGTAGAAAAACGGTGGGCAATAATAAAAGTAGTGCGGCCTTTGCTGAATTCTTCTAACGCGCTCAGAATATAGCTTTCACTCTCAGCATCCAGGTTAGCCATAGCTTCATCCAGGATGAGAATCTGAGGTGATTTAAAGATTGCTCTTGCTAGCGCGACACGGTGCTTTTGGCCGCCGGATAGGTCAATGCCTCTTGGCCCATAAATTGTATCATACTTTTGAGAAAGGCTTTCAATAAAAACATCAGAGTTCGCAGCACGGGCTGCTTCTATGATTTTAGGCATTTCTATATTTTCTTTTTTACAGGAAATATTGGCTGCTATGGTATCATTAAAAAGAAAAGCCTCTTGGGTAACAATACCTATTTGCCTGAGAAGGCTTTGCATTGTAATTTTGCGAATATCATACCCATCCAGAAATATAGTACCCTGGTTTACATCATAAAGACGCAAGAGCAGGGAAACAAGGGTACTTTTGCCACTTCCCGATCTTCCTACAATAGCGATTTTCTCTCCTTTTTGCACTGTAAAAGAAATATCCTTCAAAACTGGCTTACCTGGCTCATAAGAAAACCATACTCTGTCCCAACGTATGCTTTGCTGGAAGCAAGGCAATTCTATCGCCCCAGGAGCATCCTGAATTTCAGGGAATTTATCCATCAATTCAAAAACCCTTTCGCCTCCTGCAATGGCAGTATTGATTCTATTGTTAATGTCGGAAAGTTTGCGAATGGGGTCAAAAACAGCAGCAAGAGCAGCATAAAAAGCAAAAAAATCGCCCATACTCATTTTCTGTTGGATGACCATGTGTGCAGAAAAAAGCATAACTCCAATACCAGATAGGGTTACAAAGACTTCCATTAAAGGGTTAGTTGCTGCATCGGCTGCCACTAGCTTCATGTGATAGCGAAAAAGACCATTGTTTTCCCTCTCGAATTTCTGGCGGATAAGATCTTCCATCTGGTACGATTTTACAATTTTTATCCCGCTAAAGGTTTCTTGCAAAATGGAAACCAAGCTAGCCTGCTGAGATAAAGCTTTTTTAGCACCTCGCTTAACCTTCTTGCCTAATTTTCTTAAGCATACAGCCACAACAGGAAAAATCAAAAAACTCAGCAAAGTCAAATACCAGTTGATGAACAAGGCAAGACAAATCGATGCCACAGCCTTGAGTGGCTCCCGAATTGCCTTTTCAAAAACGCTTTTAAGCCCTGATGTCATGATGGGAATATCGTTCATGAAGCGGGAACTAATCTGTCCCACGCCTTCTTTGGAAAAGTATTGGATAGGCAGCTTTTGTACTTTTTTGAAAAGATCGTTTGTAATGTCAATGCTTACACGGCTTGTAATATAGCCTGATATGTATTCCTGCAAAAATCGCAGGATGTTTTTAAGGATTACCATGACCAAAGCAGCAAACATAATGATGTACAATGTTTTATAGGTATCATGCAAAACATAGGTTTTTAAAAATTCGCCTGTTTTGATTCCCCATTCTCCATACTGGTTTAGGAATTGGATCAATTTTTCTGCAGCACCAGGAGTAAACAAGAAATCCCCTAAAGGCTTTACCATGCCCAAAGAGCCAAAATGGAAAAAGGATATAAAAAAGGAAAGAACAAGGCAAACAGCCACAAGCTTAAGATATTTTTTTAAATATCCTAGAATACGAAGGTAAATAGCAAAATTGAGTTTTTGTGATGGATCTTTTTTACTCACAATTTTATCCTCTCCGCTCAAATTCGTCTGATTGTTTTTAACAGATCTTTTTGATATAATCTACTCAAGAATATCGTGGATTATCCCAAAAAACATAATGAAATCAAGATAATTTTAAGATATATATTTTGAGTTACTGTGCATCTAAATTTGAAAATAAATATATAAATCCACGTTCTGCTTAACAATATTATTATAGAAAAGGAATAAAAAGCATCATGAACGCATTTTCTGTGACTTCACGCCAAATATGCACAAGATGTATCTATGATGAAAGGGTATCGGGAATTCATTTTGATGAAAAGGGAGTATGCAGTTTTTGCCATACCATGGATAGCCTGATAGAGCAATACCAGACAGGAAGACCAGAGGGCGAAAAAAAACTCCAGGCAATTTTGGATCAAATCAAAAAAGACGGTAAAGGCAAAAAATACGATTGCATCATTGGCGTTTCTGGGGGAACAGATTCATCCTATCTTGTCGCAAAGGCTGTGGAATGGGGCATTCGGCCTCTTGCAGTTCACTACGATAATACCTGGAATACAGGGATTGCAACTGAAAATATCCGCAAGGTTCTAGGAAAGCTTAAAGTAGATCTTTATACCTATGTTATAGACAACCAGGAAGCAGATGACATCTTTTTATCTTTTATCAAAGCAGGAGTTCCAGAACTGGATGCTTCTACGGATTTGGCATTGGCCGAGGTAATGTATCGCGCAGCATCAAAATACGGAATCCAATATGTTATGGAAGGACACTCCTTTGTTGCAGAAGGAATCGCGCCTATAGGGAGCATGTATTTCGATGGTAAGTACATACAATCGATCCATAAAAAATTTGGCACTCTCCCCATGCAAAGCTATCCCTTGATGGATTTTTTGTCTTTTATGAAATGGGTGCTATGGAAGAAAATAAAAAAAATCAGACCATTCTGGTACATGAAGTATTCCAAAGAAGAGGCCAGAGAATTCCTCACAAGAGAGTTTGGATGGGAATACTATGGTGGACACCATCTGGAAAACCGCATAACAGCCTTCCAGCACAGCTATTACAACTATCATAAATTCGGTATAGACAACAGAAATCTAAGTCTTGCCGCTGCTGTTCGGGCCAATCTACTTGATAGGGAAAAGGCTATTGATATTTTTTATAACCAAAAGCCCAATATTGAAGAAGGTCTGCTCGACTATTTTAAAAAAAGGCTTAGAATTTCGGATGCAGAGTTCGAAGCTATGATGAAAATCCCCAATAAAACTTACAAAGACTATGAGACATATAAACCTCTTTTTGAAAAACTAAGACCTTTATTCTATGTTCTTGCCAAATGCAATTTAGTGCCTATGAGCTTTTACATAAAATACACTTCAAAAGATAAGCCAACAGTGTGCCAAATTGAAAAAAAGGCATTTTTTGAAAAGGCTAGAAAATGATAGCTATAATCAACTATAAACTAGGAAACCTGGGGTCTGTATTCAATATGGTCAAGAAAGCGGGCGGTATCCCTATCATCACTTGTGATCATCAGGAAATCCTAAAAGCGCAAAAAATCATTCTGCCTGGAGTAGGCCACTTTGATGCTGGCATGAAAGCGATTTATGAATCAGGATTGAAGGAAATTCTTTATAGAAAAGCAGTAGAAGAGAAAACTCCTCTCCTGGGAATATGCCTGGGAATGCAGCTTTTAACAGAAGGCAGCGAAGAAGGGAACTTGCCTGGCCTGGGCTGGATACAAGGCTATGCAAAAAGGTTTTCTTTCCCAGAAAGCCTAAACCTCAAAGTCCCCCAGATGGGCTGGAATACTGTCCGAGTTTCCCATCCCTGCCCGCTTACACAAGATTTTGATCAGGAATACCGATTTTACTTTGTGCATTCTTATTGCGTTACAGTGAACAGCCAGGAAAATTCTATGCTGAAAACCATGCATGGCATAGAGTTTGATTCTGGGATACAAAAAGAAAATATCTATGGAGTCCAGTTCCATCCTGAGAAAAGCCATCGGTTTGGGCTAAAGCTTTTAAAAAATTTTATCCATCTTTAGAATTGGTGAAATATGCTAAGAACAAGAATCATACCATGCCTGCTTCTTAAAGGGAATAGCCTGGTAAAAACAGTAAAATTCGATAGATTTGAATACATTGGCGACCCTATGAATACTTGCAGAATTTTCAATGAGCTAGAAGTAGATGAAATGGCAATATTGGATATCCGAGCAAGCAAAGAAAAGAAAGAGATCAATTTTTCTCTTCTCGAAGTTTTGGTTAGCGAGTGCTTTATGCCTTTGTCTTATGGCGGAGGAATCCAGGATGCCAGCCACGCAGAGAAACTCTTTAGTATGGGCTTTGAAAAAATCATCCTCAACAGCATTCTCTTCTCCAAACCTGAGCTTATCCAAGATATTAGCAAAGTTTATGGCTGTCAGAGCATTATCGTTGCCATAGATGTAAGAAAAAGCTTTTTAAAAGGATATGAAGTATATTCTCATTCAGGGACACAAAGACAAAATATTCCTTTGATGGAATGGGTAAAAAAAGTGGAAAGCTTAGGGGCTGGAGAAATTCTTCTCACTAGTATAGACCGAGAAGGTACATGGAAAGGCTTTGATCTGGATATGGTAAAAATGGTATCCAATGCAGTAAAAATTCCTGTCATTGCCCATGGTGGAGCAGGCTGCATTTCTCATATACAAGAAGTTGTGAAAGAAGGGCATGCTTCGGCTGTTGGGCTAGGCAGCATGGTTGTCTTCCAAAACAAAGGAATGGGCGTTCTGGTCAATTTCCCTGACAAAAGACAACTGGCTGGACTATAGATACGACTTGTTCCAGTTAGAAAGCCTTTAAATACCAGATCGTCATGCGTGTTAAGTTATAGTACATGACTTTCGGATATTATAAAAAATCGTTGCATCAACATGAGAATCAACCTAAACCTAAATCTGGGCTTAAACAAAAATTGCTCTGAGTCCAAACTAAAAACTAGGCTTGCATTTAGGTTTAGGATTTGCATAGTGTTACGCTTAAATCGACAGCCATGGGGCAACGCACTGGCTAAAAAGTTAACACCTATGAGGTTTAAGTTTAGGTTTAGGCCAATTTCTATAGTAGCGTATTTTTTTAACTATATGGTATAAAAAAATTTATCCCTAAAGTTTCATCGTGAAAAAAATTACGCAAAGCTTAAAATAGTAGCTTGTGTGAAACTTTCCATAGAGGTCATAATTACACTGTAATTGGCAAAAAGATTGTAAAAATGCTGCCTTTTCCAACCTGGCTTTCTACTTCTATTTTACCACCGTGAGCTTCAACGACCGCTTTGACAAAAGAAAGTCCTAAGCCTGAACCTGGAATGTTTATTGCATTTTCAGCGCGATAAAAACGATCAAAAATATACTTTAACTCTTTTTCTGATAAGCCTATACCTGTATCGCTTACCTTTAAGGCTGCATAATTTTTTTCTAAATATAAAAAAATTTTTATTTCTCCCCCAACATTAGTAAATTTAATCGAATTATCTATAAGATTTCCAATTGCCTGGCTTATCGTTTTTGTATTTAAGTTTAGGATAGTATCTGGCATTCCATTATATTCAATGGAAATATTTTTATATTCTGCTAAATCTCTAAAGATTTCAAAATTTTTATAAACTAAATCGTTTAAATCGATTTTTTTCCTATAAACAGACAAAATTCCAGCCTCTACTTCCGAAATATCTAGCATTGTATTCAGCATATCTAGCATACGGTCGCATTCGATAATGCAATTTTCTAATACTTCATGCTCCTGATTTGTTTGCTTCTGGCTCAACAAATAAATTTCGGCATTGATCCTGATTCGACTTATAGGCGTTCTTAAGTTATGAGCCAAGTGATCATTGGTTTCTTTTATATTGACTACCAAAGATTGAATCCGATCCAGCATATTGTTGATAGTGACAGATAGATTTTCCAGCTCGTCTTCTACTCCTGTTGTAGGGATACGCTGCGTTATATTCTGGAAAGAAATCCCTGCTGCTGTTTTTGTAATCTCATGGACAGGCCGTAAGGTATTCTTTACGATAAAGAAAACTAAAATAAAAGATATAAACGCGGGGAACAAAAAAAAAGGAATAAAAACCCTTATAAGATTTTTTAAAAACATTCTTTCTTCTTTTAAAAAAATAGCTAACTGTAAAACATAGTCTTCTGCTATAATGGAATAGGCGATTCGCGAAAATTTTTTAGCAGGTTGGCGTATGGTTTCCCAAACGATTTTTTTCTCCTGTCGCTCAAAAAAGGGAATTTTTCTTTCTAATATCCATTGCCACTCCTTAAGATCAGAACAACAAACTATATTTCCCTCAAAATCTCGAATACAGTAAAAAATATTATTATTCGATAATAGAAGTTCCTCGTCAATTTTCTTTTTTATTTCTTCCTGAGAGATGATACCTTTTTTAAAAGCATTTTGGAGTTCATCTATTTCTTCTAAAAGCCATCTATCTTTCGTGGTTTCCAGATGTAAAGAAATCATTTCATAGAGTAGAAAAAATGTAACTAAAAAAGCTAATACCAACAAACCTGTATAGCAAAAGGTAAGTCTTAATACGATAGATTTTTTATATTTTTTCAGTATGCTTAAAAACATACCCGACTCCTCGAATGGTTTGTATCAATTTGTCTTCAAAATCATTATCTATTTTTTCTCGCAAATGGCATACATGAACATCGACAATATTGGTAGTGGGATCAAATTGAAAGTCCCAGATATGTTCCATAATCATCGTACGGGTGATCACCTCTCCTGGATGGCTCATAAAATATTCTAAGATATAAAATTCTTTAGGTTTTAAAGCTATTTTAGTATTATTCCGCCTTACTTCATGTGAAACTTTATTTAAAACCAGATTGCCTGCCCTTAATTCATAGCTGTTTACACTTGATATTGTTGCCCTTCTTAGAAGAGCATGTATACGAGCTAATAGTTCTACAAATGCAAAAGGCTTTGTCATATAATCATCACTTCCTACTCTTAAACCATGAACTTTTTCTTCCACACTTCTTTTTGCGCTGAGGATTAAAATAGGAAGCGACGGCTTTTGCTGGCGTACTTTTTCAATTACACTAAGCCCGTCTTTCCTGGGCAGCATAATATCTACAACCAATATGTCATAATTTTCGCTAAGAGCTAAATGCAGACCATCTTCCCCATCAAGCGAATGGTCTACAGCAAAGCCGTTCTCTTTTAGTCCTTTGATAATAAAGGAAGCAAGCATACTATCATCTTCCATTAAAAGCAGCCTCATAAATACAGTTTCCTTTCCAATTCTGCCAGAGCTAATATGGTAAATTACAAGTTTTTAATCTGTATTTTGTAAAGCTATAGAGTAGATTTTTTTTCTTTTCAGGTCAAATCAAATTTTGAAGATTAACTTCCTTTAATCTATTTTCCATTTAATGTTAATCTTTTTTTGCTATGGTAAAAGCTCCAAATGAAAGAAAATCAGAACAGATTAGTGCTAAAGGAGATTTTAATATGAAAGAAATACTCTCTGCTGCCGAAAATTTCCTGTATGAAAACAAAGGATTGGAGCTTTCTTGCCCGATTTTAGTCTGTCCATTTTGTCAAAAAGAACTTATAGCTTGCTATAATAGTCTTTCCTGCAAGAGATGTGAATTGTGTTATCCTATTCAGCATGGCATCATGGATTTTCTTCTTGAAAAGGAATGCTATTGGGTTTCTGGTGCTTTTAGCCATGAAAGCAAGAACTATGAACAAAGATACCAGTCTTTGGAAAAGGCAAAAAATTATAATCTTCAAAAAAAGAAAGAGGCAACTTTATCAGAAGGAAAGATTATAGAGAAACTTCTTGAGGCGCAAGGCAAAACAAAATTTCTTCTCGACGTTCCTTGCGGTGGCGGCAGACTGAGCTATTTTTTAGAAAAAAATACTCAATACCTTATAGAAGCGGATATTGCATACGGGCAACTTCTTTATGGACAAAAAAATTTTCAATCTGCTATTCCTAAAATTTATCTGCGGACTTCAGCTTTAAGGCTTCCATTAAAAGATAACAGCATAGATGCTGCTGTTTGCATAAGGCTTTCACATCATTTGCATTCAGAGCAAGAACGGATTCTGCTCATTCGAGAGCTTCTCCGCGTTTCCAGTCGTTTTGTAATACTGTCTTTCAATGATAGCTATGCCTTCAAAAATATCTATCGGGGGTGGAAAAAAAGACTAGAAAAAAATACCATGTCTATGGATGAAATTGCCCGAATAGCAAACGATTTCCATGCTGATCTCCTTTGCGCACCAAACACAGGCTTCATGCGTACCCATCGCTATGCACTTTTGATTAAGCGTGAAAACAGTAATATTATTCTAAAAGAAGAATAGTAATTTGACAATGTTAAATTAGGTAGGAAGTGCGTAATATCTTTTTGGTTTTGGCTTGTCCGAGATAGATTACACAGATAAAATCTGTGTAATCTGCGGATTATTTTATAGACGATTTTTGTATGCAATACATCGGAGAACCGATCTAATGCGATTCAAATGTTGTTTGCGAGAATTTTGCAACTGGCTCATTTTATTCGACGCTTGAGCATGGCACAAAAAAATTTTGATTCCTGAAAGAAGGCTTACACGAATCGATCTATTCAGATGTGATTCTTTTTTCTATAATTTTAGATTTATTATAGACCGCGTAAGGCAACGGCAACGGGCATTCTGGATGCACGCCAGGCAGGAAGCAAGCCGCCCAGGAATCCCATGACAAAAGCAAAAATCATTCCACTCAAGAGAATCTCTGTGCTAATGGCAAAAGAAAAATTGAGATGAGAAAAGGTTTGCCAGTTGATTGTGGATGCCATTTGTCCGTGGGCAGGGATGATAATGATGCAGCCCAATGCACCGCCCAAAAGTGCCAGAAACAAGGATTCCAGGATAAAGGAAAATAGGATACTTCTTTCGGAAAAGCCAATAGCGCGTAGTGTGGCGATTTCTGTGGAGCGTGCAGAAATTGCGGAATACATAGTGTTTAAAGCTCCGAAAATTGCGCCAATGCCCATAACGAAAGCTACTAGAAATCCCAGAACTTTGATTAAAGTAAAAACCATTTCAGATCGTTTTTCATAGTAGGCTATTTCTTGTTCAACGCTGACAGTAAGCCTTGGATCTAAGGAAATAGCATCTTTAAACGCAGGAAAAGTTTCTGGAGTTTCTAATTGCACGGTAACAGACTGGAATGAATTCTCATTTCCTTTGTAGGTTTGTCTTAAAATATTGTGATCACACCATACTTCAGAATCAAAGGAGCTTCCGCCCGCTTCCATGATGCCTACGATTGTCCATTCTTCACCGCCAAATTTTATTTTGCCATTTAAATCCATGCCATCGTAGGACTTTATTGCATTAGATCCAACAACAAGCTCAGCCAGTC
Organism: Candidatus Brocadiia bacterium; assembly: GCA_013359215.1. Taxonomy (GTDB): domain Bacteria; phylum Planctomycetota; class Uabimicrobiia; order Uabimicrobiales; family JABWCH01; genus JABWCH01. The sequence continues at coordinate 9,927 of JABWCH010000006.1, forward strand.
CAGGAGTAAAAAAGCGGCCACGGCTGATTTTAACCTGGGATCGGATTTTTAAGGCATTGTCGGATACGCCACGGATCTGGACATTGGCATCTGTTCCAGAAGACCGAAGCTTGAAGCATTGGATTCCAACGACTTCTGGGCTTATAAGAGCCTTTCCGTCTTTGTCTCGCTGGATGCCTGCTGTATCGCCTATAATTTTTGTCTGTTCCAGGGAAATGCTGCTTTCGATTTCTGAAGTAGCTCCGCCTCTGAGGATGATTGCATTTTGGGGAGAGCCAGAAATCATCAAGGTTCGTCTGAATCCATTCGCCATAGCGAGAACAGCTACAAATACGGAAACAACGCCAGCGATTGCCAGGATTGCTACAAACGAAGAAACATAGCGTGCTTTGACGCTGCGAATGTTGTAAATAATAGGAATAGCCATTTTATATTCTCCTCATAGCATCTACAATGTTCAATCTCATGGCTAAACAAGATGGAATGATTCCAGCGAGAAAACCAACCATTGCGCTAATGCCTAAGCCCAATGCTATATAAGCATGGGAAAGTTCAAAAATAATCAACATGCCGTTTGTAGGATCGCCTTGCAGCGTATATAATTTACATAAACCCAGGCCAATCGTGCCTCCCACAAAAGCATAGATTATGGATTCTGCCAATATAAGAAATAGTATTCTAATGCCAGAAAAGCCCAAAGTTTTCATGACAGCGATTTCGTTTGTCCGCTCTCTTACTGCAATCGCCATGTTGCTGCCTGTAATGAGGAGCAAAGTAAAAAAGATAACGCTGCCAATGCAGATCAAAACGAACTGGATGTTACCCATTTGCTTTAAGAATCCAGCAGCAAAAGCCTTTTCGGTTTCCGTGGCTGTTTCATAGGGAGAATTGGCAAACATTTCATCGATGGTCTGGGCAATTCGGTCGGCCTGCGAAGGGTCGGACAACTGCACATAATACCACCCTACAAGCCCTTTTGTAGAGGAATCGCGTTCATCCAGATATTTATAGTGAAACCAGAATTGCTTGGTGTCGCTTTCTGGTGTTTTTCCTTTGAAAATCCCGCAAATGTTGAATTCCCATAGCCCAGGAAAAATTGTTCCCTGTATGGGAATTCTATCGCCAATTTTCCATCCAAAACGCTCTATAAGCCCTTCTCCAATAAGGCAACCTTGCCGATCTTTCATAAACAATTCCCATTGTTCAGGGGCAACGGAATATTCCGAAAAAATAGAAAGATACGTTTCGGAATCAATGGCAAATTGGGGAAAGAAATTGCGTTCTGTTTGATAGACACCGCCAAACCAGCTACCAAATGTTACGCTTTTGACTCCTGATACCTGGGCAAGCCTTTGTTTATAGGAAATTGGCAAAGGCATAATCAGAGAAATACGATTTCGCACTACTAGTCTGTCTGCACCTGCTATCTTGACTTGATGGCTGAAGGCAGAGTGGATTACGGTAAGCAAACCAAACAAGAACAGCGCAACGGCAAAAGAGCCTATAGTGAGCATGGTTCTCATTTTTTTTCGTTTGAGGTTTACCCAGATCAATGGTATAAATTTCATGATTTAATCCTTATTTTGCGCTTCTATCAAGACCCCTTTTTCGAGATGCAAAACCTTTTTGCTTCTTTCTGCTGCAATAGGATCATGCGTTACCATAAGAATAGTCTTGCTAAATTCTTGGATTAGCCTGCTCAAAAGATCGAGAATTTCATTTGCACTGCTACGATCCAGATCGCCTGTTGGTTCATCGCATAGAAGGAAGCTTGGGTCAGAAACAATGGCTCTTGCAATGGCAACACGTTGCTCTTGTCCACCCGAAAGCTGGCGAGGATAATGATGCATTCGGTTGCCTAAACCCACAATGGACAAGGCTGCTTCTACGTGTTTTTTGCGATCTTGTTTTGATAGCTTTGTCAAAAGCAAGGGCAATTCAACATTTTGGAACGCAGTTAGCACAGGGATTAGATTGTACAACTGGAAAATAAAACCAACATGCCTTGCTCTCCAGCTTGTGAGCTGCTTGCCAGACAGGGAAGTAATTTCTGCATCTCCAATTCTTACACTGCCAGAAGTAGGAACATCAAGACCACCTAGAAGATTGAGCAAGGTAGTCTTTCCTGATCCGCTTGGCCCCATGAAAGAAACGAACTCTCCCTGGTTTATATCCAGATTCAGATTTTTGAGGACTTCGATTTTTTCATTGCCTCTTTTGTATGTTTTGCTTAAATTGCGAACCTGGATCAATGATTTTGTTTGGTTTTCCTTAATTTCGTTCATTCAAGCCTCCGGGCTTTTTGACCATCTTTCAAATCCATAACATTTTCCATCACAATAAGTTCGCCTTCTCTCAGACCAGCCTTGATTTCGATTTCACTGCTGCGTTTATAGCCTGTCTGCACAGCTCTTCTCTCGACATGATCTTCTTTGAAGACGAAAACAAAAGCTTTTTCATTTTGGAGCAATATGGCATTTTGAGGTATGCTCAAGATGCTTTCTTGGCCTTGTGGGGCATTTTCTCTTTCAAAAAATGACACTTTGACTCCCATGTCTGGCAAAATTTTAGGATCTAGTTTTTCGAACAAAATCCGTACTTTTACCGTTGCTTTTTGTCTGTCAGCCGTAGGAATTACAGCTCGGACACGCGCAGGAATACGCCAATCTGGGTATGAATCCAAAACAGCCTCTACGATTTGGCCTTCCTTAACACGGGCAATATAAGATTCATTCACATCCACTTCAATTTCCAAAGACTGCATATTGACAATCGTGGCAATTCCTGTTCTGGTAAATCCGCCTCCTGCTGACATGGGCGAAACGATTTCTCCGATTTGGGCATCTTTGGAAACAACAACACCAGAAAAGGGAGCTTTGATTGTATAGTTTTCCAGAATCTGCCTGGCAGCCTGGCAGCGTTTTTCTGATGCTTCTATTTGCTTTTGAGCCACATCTATCTTTGCCCTCAAGGCATTGACAGCGATTTGCGCATTTTCGATATATTCCTGGCTTGTGGTATTGGTGGAGTAAAGCTTTTCTGCTCTGGTTAGCTTTCTTTGGGCATCCGATAAATTGATTTTCAATTCCATGAGGGAAGCCTGCGTAACCTTGAGATCCGCCAATGCAGTTTCCAGAGAGTCTTGCGCTTCTCTATCATCCAGCCTGGCTAAAACCTGGCCCTGGCTCACATTCATGCCTTCTTCAACAAATAGCTCGGAGATAAGCCCTGTAATTTTAGAAGCCATGGTTGCCCTTTGCCTTGGCGTAACATACCCACTCGCTTTGAGAACAGAAACCTTTTGGTTTATTTTCGTAAGCTTGACCACCCCTGTCTTAACCTGCACAGGCTTTTGCTCATTCCAATAGAACCATCCTGCCCCTGTAGCTATAACCAAAAGCAAAAAAAACAAAAATCCCTTTCCTCCACCAGAAGTGCTGTTCTGGTTGCGCTGGTCTACAGGAATTGCTAAAATGGATAAATCATGTTGTACATGCTCTGGCATTTTTTCTGAATTCCCTTAAATTTTGCTTTCATTCCAATTCTGATGCGTCTATTGTTCCCATAGGTTTTATTTCGTCTTTCATTTTCTCTAAAACCTTTTGTATTTCTTCGAGGGGAACATCGTAAAAAGCTGCAATGTCCTCTTCCGTCATCCAGGAATCAGGCGGTGCGTTCAAAAATCGATCTACCCTTTTTTGGATGGATTCATTTCGATAAACAGGAAAACGTTTTTTGGGATCTAGCTTCACAGAACCCCCTTTCTATATTGGATTTTAATTTGACAATTTGTGGTTCGGTATCTGTGTGGTAATTGGTATTGAAGTCGATTCTGACCATCTTTTCGATTCCGATAGCGACCTCGACACCAAAGCCAGCAAGATTCTATCAAAAGAAGAGAATGCTTCAAGCTTTTTTTTAAAATTCCATAGCTACAAATTTTTTTGCATCCAACTAATTTGACAATGTCAATTTAGTGATTATTGCTTTCCAAAGACAATCCCTTGCAAGGGTAACTTGATAACAGGCTCTTTGGCTACATCAGTAATGAGTTCCAGGTAGCCTCTCTGTTCTCCATGAATCATGTCTTGAGAAATAGCCCAGGTTACCTCGATTTCGTAAAAATGGTTTTCAATCAAAACTTTGAGTTTTGTCTGAACTTCAGGTATGGAGCATTTTATTTCTTTGATTTGAAAAGCTTGCTGTATTTGATTGTGGCTCACTCTGAATACTTTACGATAGGATTTTCCAGGGTTCATCATTCCAAAAGCAAGGTATGCAGGAATAGTCTGGATATAGCCATTGACATACGCAAAAACAGGAATAGAAACCATTTCTTGCCCTACAAGATCTGTTTTGACTAAAATTTCGCCTTTTTTTGATCCTGGAGCGATCCCTGGTTCACAGGAAAGTCTTAGAGTATAGCCTTGTTCTACACCATAGAATCCTTCCACAGGGCTTTTCGTAGTTTCTATAATAAAGCCAGGGATATTGCACTCAGCAGAAAAAATTTGAAAATCAGGTTTATGGCGTGAGGCTATCCAAAATTTTTTTTCCCAGGCATCGCCTTTAAAAAAAGGCTTGATATGCAAGGGGTTTTCTGACACTAGAGTATCCTTTAAAACATAGGCTCGTATGGGCAAGGTGAGCATAGGAATATCTTTAGAATCAGTATAAAGGTTCATCTCCCACAAATATCTTCCCATTTTACCAGCAGGATTCAATGTAACAAAAAATTCTTTTTCCTCTCCTGGGTTTAGCAGGGGAGGCAGCTCCATGATAGCATTGCATGAACAGCTAGTAATAGCATGGGTTAGTTTAACAGGATAAGAAAGTAAATTTTTAATCTTCAAAGTTTGCCTGTGGACTTTTGTATCGCTGATAGTCCCTAAATCCCAGGTATCAGGGGAAAGCAAAATTGACAATTCTGCAAAAAGAAAAACAGGATACAAGCAAAGGAAAAAAAGAAACAACTTCATTTGAATATCGCCTTTCTATAGTAAAAACTGAGCGATAGGAATTCATAATGTTAGATCAAATCAATCGCGCAGTGTAAGCCGTTATATTACTCTTTGCGTAATTTTTTTCATGGTAAAACTTTAGGGATAAGTAGAGCGGAGTGTAACAAGATAAGAGCGTAAAGAAGTGTCCGCGAAAAACACAAAAGGCACGAAAAGAAATGGATGAATTTTTTTAAAATCATTTTCGTGTCTTTCGCATTTTTCGCAGATTAAGCGCAAGAATATTGGGCAAGAAGCATACAAAAAATTTTTGGTAGATAGCTTCCCGCTGTCAACTTAATTTGCAATGCCACAATGATTCTTAAGCAATTTTTTATGAATAAAATAGAGCAATAGGCTCAATCCCATAAAAACAACGCTGCAAGGTTCTGGAATAGTCAAGAACTGGGTACTTGTGAGAGCCACATCGGAAACTCTGACTTCATCGAGAATTATATTAGGGGAACAACCTTCAGGATGAGAAAGATCAAGACCTGATTGCGGTGTTAAGCTGCCAGACCATGCTTGGGAAGCAACAACATTGCCATTCACATAAAATTTAATGCTGCTTCCATCATAAGTCAATGCAATGTGATACCATGTATCCATCAAAGGTTTATAATTTGTGACAACCCAGCCTTGGCTGCCAGATGTAGTCGTGAGTCCATATCGAAAATCTTGTGTTGCTGTATTTATGGTGATTCCATCTATCCAGTTGACATAGTTCCTTGTTTCAATGATGTGGTTCCATGAGCCTGTAAGAGACTTTACATTCAATACTACTTCATAGGTAAGCTGCGTCCAGTTACCAGAGGGGCTAATTTGGATACTGTCGTTGTATGCATAATCATCAATTCCATCGAATTCAATGCCTTTATGGATTCCATCATCGCGATATACAGCATTGCCTACAGGAGTAGCATGATGGTTGTTTCCAGAATAGTCTAAAATAGAATTAGCACCAGAAGCTGCCTGGTTGTTTACACCTTCGTTGAATTTCCAATATGCCAGTGTCGCAGCATCACAAGATAACGACAATATCATAAAGGCTATGAAGAAAATGGATAAGCTTTTTTGGAGCATACTTTTCCGTTTGGCTTTGAGAAACCAACCTAATGCCATGCCAAGAGCTACGATAAGACAGCTTTGGATTTCGGGGACATTAGCAGTAATCAGAACATCGTCCAAATAGGATTGCCTGCCATTTTCTCTATTGTGGAATACAATATAGTTGCTAGGCATCACAGATGTGCTTGTTGTAGTGATCGTCAATGTATGGCCTGGTGTTCCTACTTTTGTCAAAGTAAAGGAAAGATTTGTACCATTGTCCATTATGTCGAAATCAAAGCTCTCTCCTGCATTGATGGTGTATGACTGGCTTATAGACGTAGCCGATGCATTACCACGTGATAGAATAGACATGCTATCGCTGATTGCTGTAGCAAGGAATTCGATTCCATTTTGGGTTTCGCTGTAAGCACCTGTTGGAACTGCATCGCTACGTGTGAGGATTTGGAGGAAATCGTCGCTGGAAACGAATGTCCACCTGCCTCGGATTCTCAAATTCCATGTTACAGGGTTGAATTCTTGTTTGGTAATCAGATATCCTCTGCCTGTAAGGAGGATTTGCTGGTTGGTTTCCTGAACACCAGGCGTTCCAACGATACCGCTTGTAAGTGCTGTCCATTTATTTGTATCGAGAACATTGTCGTTGAAGTTGTCTTGCAACAGAATCGTTTCAGCAGACAATGGTATCACGACAGCAAAAAGAATGAACAGCATTGTTTTGATGTTGATCATATTTTCTCCTCAAAGTAAAAAAATCAAAAGAAGCTACAAAAGATAAGATCTGTCATCATTCAAATGAAAAATACTTTTCACCGCAGAGACACAGAGATCGCAGAGAATTCCAATTTATTTTTTTTTCTCTGCGTTCTTGCTTTCTCTCTGCCTCTGCGGTAAAAAAATTCTTGAAAAAAATTTTTGAATGACACGCCCTAATTTTTCTTGAATTTTCTTGTATAAAAGCATACCAAGACAAAGAAGCCAAGCATGGTTATGGTGCAAGGCTCAGGGATAGTCGTGGCTTGTAAATTGAAAGAATAGGTAGATCCATTGCTTCCCAAAGCTGCATTCACATCTGTGGTAAATGTTAGTGTGGCATTGCGGACATAGCCATACTCATCCCTGCCTGTATAGTTATGCATAAAACGGATTGCTAAATTTTGCAACTGTCCTTTGCTGAGTTGTGTGCCAGGGGTGAAATTTTCTAAAGTGAAGTACGAGGCATCTGGCCCTGTGATCGTGGCACTTAGCAACGTCATATTTGTCAAGTTTCCCAAATCAGCATCAGGCGTAAGATTTTGTATGCTTAAGCTCTGGTTTGCTATGTACTCTACCTCTCCAAAGTTGATGGTAGAGCCTGCTGCTACAGAACTGCTGAAAACAGGGCTTACGCCTGTTCCTGTGAGTGTTCTGGTAATGTTTTGGGCATTGCTGGTAATAGAAACGTCTACGCTCTGTGTGCCTCTTGCTGTTGGTGAATAAGTAAAAGTCCTTGAGGCAGATGATCCACTTCCTAAAGAAAAGCTTTGGCTGCCAGACGTAGGAGAGAAGTTTCCAGAAGCAGCGTTAATGTTACCAGTAAGCGTGCTTCCAGAAGCCCCTGTATTGCTAACAGTGATGCTAGAAGAAGAGCTTGTACCTACACGGACGTTCCCAAAATTAATGTTGTTGGCAGAAATAGAAGGACTCACAACCGTTCCTGTGGTTTGCACTTCGATGTTGTCTATCTGTCCAGCCTGGAAGGCACTATCAATGGCAGTACCAGAAGAACTTTGTGTGTATTTGATCAAAACTTCATTATATCCACCGCCTTGAAATCCAATGAAGCTTGGGCCTATGTTGACAACGCCAGAAAAAACATTAACACCATTGTTTCTGAGCATGTAATGCAGATAGGCAGTAGACCCGCCCCATCCGTTTCCAATCCGCATACCCATACTTCCAAAATCGCCATTGTTGGTAAGCGTTATTTTAGTATAGCCGTTGTCTCCTCCACTTGGATACCAGGAACGACTACCAAAATAAGCACCACCGCCTGAATAGGTTGTCCATATATCGCTGCCATCGCCATTGATTTGCTGTACACGGATTCCATTTTCCGTATAGTCTGGAGTTGTACCACTACTCGATATCATGCCTTCAAATCCATTAAAGTTTGTCCGAGTAGAATCATTAATAAAATCTGTGGTATACAGCGTAATGGCATTTGCATTTCCTGCCAGCACTAGCAGAATTGTAAACAAAATAAAGTAAAAATGATGCATAATCCACCTCCGTTTCTAAGCTATGGTATTAGTTTAGGAATCAGAATCAAATAATTATTTAATTTCGATTTCTTAATTCTTGTTGCTTCGTTATTTCTATTTTGCCATTTTTCTTGTATAAACACCAACAAAGACTGTCATGAGAAATAGCCCAAGAAAGCCTTCCCACACAACAAAGTATTTGATCCAGTTGTCGAATTGGGGAGAAATGCCTTCTGTGCCTAAGGTTGTGAAGGTCATTGCACTAAGATAAAAAGCTTGTGAGAAACTGATTCCCTGCATTCCTGGGGTACGAAGGGCAGAGTCGATTACAAACTGGTCTCCAAAAGCCCAGAATATGAGAGAAAACGAGAGGATTACCAGAAGAGCGAGTATGGCAACATTAGAAGGTTTTGTTCCATAGCCGCTGCCCAAATCAAAGAAAAGCCAGCTAAAGAATCTGCGCATTGCGCTATCAATTCCCGTGACTTTTTCAGATTTACGCTCAGAACATCGGAAGTGGTAGTATGCCCAGTCGGCTGCATCATGGTTTCCTGTGATTTCGAAATTGCGGCGGAGCATAGCATAGACCTTTTTGGCGTTTGCATATTCTTTGCTAGAGTCGGAAAAAATCTTCCCTTCAATTTGTGCTTTTTCTATAATCATGCATTCTGTTCTGGTGTCCTCTAGCTTGATTTTTTCCTGGATTTTGACATCTTTAAGGTCAAAGCGCATGGAAAATATGGCTTCTGAAAAATTCACTTCTTTATGGAAGACTGTTCCCCTAAGGTAGACATCATGGTGGAAAATAGATTTGGAAAAGTCTGCCATGTCCTGGAAAGAGCTTTCTTCCATGACAAAGCTATTGAAAACCTCAAGCCCTGAAAAATCGGCTTTAGCCTTACAATCCAGATGGCTCAGATAAATATGGTCTTGGACATCGCAACCTCGGAAAATGAATTCTTCATCGAATCTGGAGCGATGAAAGTAGCTTTTGCCTTGGAAAGAAACAACTTTGAATATGATTTTATTTTTGGAATACATATCTTCGAAGCGAGCTGTGTTGATAGATGCATTTTCGAATGTTGCCCCATCTTCGAAGATGGTCTTGCGGAAAAAGGCATTTTCAAAAAAACGGCTTTTCTTGAAATTGGCTTTTCCCACAAAGCGTGTTTCCTGGAAAAAGGCTGTGTTGTGGAACATTATGTCTTCAAACCTGGAAGTATCCAGGAATTGAGATCCTTCAAAGCTCATTTTGCCCCGAAATCTGACGCAAGGGAAAGAGGCTCTTTTTTCAAACCTGCATTTTTCCCAAAAGGCTTCTTCCAGGAACTCCACTCCTTTGGCTTGGAATTCATCCAGGAAGACACAATTTTTAAAGGAAACAGACTTTTCAAAGATTGTTCCATTGTCCTCTGTATTCCAATCCACTTTGCCTAAAAAGGTGACTTCGGAAAAAACAAGAGGTGCTTTAAAAATACACTGCCTGATTTCCCATGCTTTCAACTGGCAATTGCTAAACTGGATAGGCTGGAGAAATATTTGCTTGACAAACGAAAGGTTTTCTGTCTGTATGCCTTGTATGGGCTTTCCTGCTTCTATCCATTTTGCTACTTGTTCGTTAGAAACGCTTTGAAAAGTTTGCTCATTTTGGTTTTCCATCAAAAGTCACCTTTCCTGTAAATTTTTAGCTTTTGGCCTTATCTATACCATCGTCATCGTCGTCATCGTCCATGCCATCTTCATCGTCTTCGTTATCATCGTCATCATCGTCCATGCCATCTTCATCGTCTTCATATTCATTCTCTATATCATCATCTTCATCGTAGTCGTTCTCCATGCCATCTTCTTCTTTGTCTTCCTGGTCTTCCACACTTTCCATGGGAGGAACAGGAGAATCTTTGGTGACTTCCCTAAGCATCCTGCTCATTTCTATGCTTTTTTCAATAGAATGATCTTCGACAAATTTTAGAATAGGTGTGTGGCGAAGGGCCAGTCTGTCGCCAAGTTTTGTCTGGATATGTCCTTTAGCATGTTCGATTCCTCTCATGACGGTTCTTTGTTGTGGCTTATCTCCTAAAATTGAGACGTAGACACTGCAATACCTGTTGTCTTTGGACAACTCTACTTTGGTCACCGAGGCAAATTTAATGCGAGGATCGCTCATTTCATAGGTAATGATCTGCGCTAATAGCTGCTGGATTCTTTTTAATAGTTTTGGACTAGCCATAAATAATGTTGTTTTTCCTTATCTGGTATAATAATCATAATAAACTATAAACGCTTAATGACTTAGCTCCTAATTTTAAAATCACGAATAGCGCGAATAACACATATAACACGAGCTAAGATAATCTATTCGTGCTATTCGTCCATTCGCAAAATTCGTGATAAAATATTTTTCTTATGTATCCAGATTAGTAGCTAAATCCATAAGTATTTAAACTGTAATATTTTTTAACTTTTCGATGCAAGCCTTTACCCTGAAAGGGTTCTATATACTTACCATGGGCAAAAATTTACGAAACTGTCTTGAGATTTTTACGGATTTTGCTGTATTCTTCAGAAATATTGTATAGCAGAAGATCATGGATGGCTTCATGCTTTGCCAATTCCTGAATCGTATTTTTTTGGATTGTGCCTGTTTGTAGCAGGGACTGGAACTGGCAGAAAGCCTGAATACTGTTTTCTAAAGAATCTGTCAATAAAAGGCCGCATCGATTGGAGGCAAAATCCATATCTTTAAGATAATGGGATGCTTCATCTTTTCCTTTTGCTTCCCATAAATCTGGCCGATCTTCCATGGTTTTTCGCACTTTTCTGGGCAGGGAGTTTTTGATTTTTTTAAAAAGGGCGAGTTCTTCTCCAGCAAATTTATCTTCGCTTCCTACAAAGGATTCCCTCATAAGATGGAAGTAAGTTTTAATTTCTTGCGGCTCTAGTTTAAAAGCTAGAACCTGGTTTTGTGCAATATAAAACAGGAATTTTGCCAGGAGAAAATACATAATCTCATCAGAAAAATTTTCCAGAAAAGGCGCGTTTAAGATCAAACTCGCAGGCTGTGTGTTTTCTATGTACACACGGGCTGTTTTTTTGGGGTTTACATAAATATCTATGGGCTGCATCCCCAGAATTTTTCTTATGCTCTCGGCTTGAGACAGAACTTTAAGGCTGTCGCCCACAAGGCGATCCTTGCGTTTAAGCCCATATTTGGTTTCTAAATCGGCTGGATAGATCTTGCTTACATGCTCTGAAGTGAGTGCCAGGATTTCATAGGACAAAGCACTTCTGTTCGGAACAAGATAGGCAAGCAAAGATTCATTATTGACAAACTGCGGTTTTTGAGGCGCAGAGCTTGCCATAAGTTCTTTTTCTTCTTCCACAAGCTCGCCTACAATGGCAATATTCTGGCAGGCTCTTAAAGCTAAATCCTGCTGTTTTTTCATCTGGAAAATTTTATAGAGACAACGATAAGAAGCTGTTCTAAATGGTTCTCTATGCAAAAGATACGTATGCTCTTGAATACCTTCGTCGTAAAATGCAGGATCTTCTGACTCAATCGCAGCAAGAGCAGCATGGCTGGCTATATGGTTGCTGTCTAAAGCAAGGGCTTTCTTGAATTCCTGGATTGCTTCATTGCGCTTTCCAAAGCGTTCATAGTAAAGATTTCCCAAAGCCAGATGTATGGGCAAACCTGCCATTTTCATGCTTTCAGGCAAATTTTGTAAAAACTCCTGGTATGCCTGCACTACAGAATCCCATTGTTGCAGCTTAGAATACGTATCAGCGATTCCGCGAATCGCAGGCAGCCATGAAGGATCTGCTTGCAATGCTTGTTGGTAAATGCGAATGGCTTCCTGGGTTTCGCCTTTAGCCTGAACAATCAGAGCCATGAGGCAACGGTTCTCTACTTTTTGTTGAGGCTCTTCCAGGCAGGTGTAATGCTTTTCGATCCATTCATAGGCTCTGTCCCATTCCTGAAGAGCAATGTATCCTTCTCCTAGATTTTTGAGGATGCCAGGATCTTCTACGCCCATACCCAATGCTTTAAGCCTGGCCTCAATGGCTTCTCTATGGCGATTCAATCGAGTCTGCACCTCTGCTATGGTCAATAAGGCACTTCTTCTTTCCTGGAAAGAAGAAAAATCGCTTCTGGCGGTTGTCTGTAAATATTTTAAAGCTTCCTCGTCTTCTCCCTTTTTCAGATGCAATTTCGACAGAGCTTGTATGCTTTCGGAATCTTCTGGTATATCAGCAAGAACTCTGCGATACCATTCAATGGCGGATTCATTTTGTCCTAGCTTCTCATAGATAATAGCAAGCCGCCTTACAATGTCTTTTTTGCCATCCTCCAGATTAGGGTGCTGATAGGCTCTTTGGTATATATCCAAGGCTTCCTGCCACTGGGTTTTATCAAAGCCCCACTGCGCCCTTTCAAAATAGAGAGATCCCAGGGAAACGAGAGCATCGAGATTGTCTTCCTTGATTTTAAGTGCTGTGCTGTAACGGACAATCGCATCGTCTTTTCTGCTCAACTTTTCCGCCATAAAACCCCATTTATAATAGATACTGGAAAGCTTGTCAATCTTATTCTTGTCTACCAATAAAACAAGCCTTCCAAAAAGAGGCTCTGCATGTGCAGGCTCGTTTTGCATGAAATAGATTTCAGCCATGGCTTCAATAGCAATGGTAGACTGGGGATCGATTTCCAAGGCTATCTGGAAAACTTCTTTGGATTTCTGGATGAGCTTGAGTTTGTTTTGGTATAAAGACCCAAGATCATTGAGTGCCTCGACCTTTTCCGATGGGTCTTTAATATGGTTGATTTCCATGCTGATGTATTTTACAGCTTGTGTCCAGTCTTCATTCAAAATTGCAAGACCTGTCAAAGCCTTCAGGGATTTTCTCAGTGTGGGCTGATAGTCAATGGACTCCAGGAACATTCGTTTGGCTTCTGTGTATTCATGGAAGCGGTCGCGCTTTAAAATGCCCAACCGATAGCAAAGCTCTGCCTTTTCTTCCAAATCCTGGCTTACTTCGATTTCCTGGGTACAAATCTGAACCAGCTTTTCCCAATTTTTCTTGCGGAGATACAGCCAATCCAAAGATTTTAAAATATCCAGCCTCTGGTTATCCAGTCCAAGAGCAGATTCAAAAGCTTCAATTGCTTTATCAGGATCATCCAGTTCTTTTTCATACAGCATGCCTATATGCGCATATAGTTCCAGGCGTTCCTGGTTGTTTTCGCAGAAAAGAAGTTTTTGGTTAATCAAGTTTGCCAATTCGTGTAGTTTCCCCAAGCTTTTATAGAGATGATCCAAAGCTTGCAAAGCTTCTCTATGGTCAGGGTCAAGATCTAAAATTCTTTTGAAAACATCAATAGCGGTTTCTGGCTTTTTGATATGATCCTGGTACACAGCACCCAAAGAGAGAAGATAGGAAATCTGGTCTTTGGTATTTTCTTTTTTTTGGGCTTCTTCGATCAATATGTTATATACAACAATCAGCTTTTCCCAGGACTGGTAACGATTATAAAGATTAGAAAGGCACTTTACAGCCGATATATTGCCTGGATCAAGCTCCAAAATGCGCTCATAGGATTTGATCGCCTGGTCATCTTCAAAGAGCCTTTTTTCCCAGGTTTCACCAATCGCGCTATGCAAATAGATGATTCTTTCTTTGTCGGTGATCAGCAAGATTTCCTTTTGGTAAAGCCCAATGAGTTTTTTGAAAAAACCCCAATCGAAATATAGCCTTTGCAAGGTATGGATGATCTGAATATCATGAGGCGAAAGATCCATAGCCTGCTCATAGTATTTGATTGCTAGGTTTCCTTTGTGCAACTCTTTATCGTAGAGTTCTGCGATTTTAAGATAAACGCTGATGAGTTGCTTATGGTCGCTCAGGTTCTCTTTTTTAGCTAGGAGTATGGTAATGAGCTTACCCCATTTTTTTTGGTTAGTCAAAAGCTCATCCAGTGCGTTGAGCGCATCCATTTGCTTATTGTCAATTTTCAAAACCTTGCTATAAGTTTCTACCGCAACTTCAGGATAGTTCAGATGCTTCCATTGTATAAAAGCAAGATACAAAAGCTTGGGCAAAAGATCTTCGTTTTTTTCCGTTACACGCAAGTCCTTTTCCAGGATTTCAACAAGCCCCTGGTAGTCTCCGACTTTTTCCTGAATGCGCATAATTCTTTCTGCCGTAGTACGATGAAAACCATGTCCCATAACTTTCAGATAGCATGTGAGTGCCTGGTGAGGCATATCCAGCTTTTCTTCCCAGTATTCCCCCATCTTGAGGTACAAAGGAGGTTTTTTCTTTTCGTCCACAAGGTGGACTTCGCCACTAAGCATTTCAATAGAATCACCCCACCGCTTCTGTCTCTCGAAGATTTTGCGCATGCCATTCACTGCCATATAGTTTTTATTGTCCATACAATAGGCTATCTGGTAAGCAAGGAGGGCTTTGTTGTCATTATGGAGTTCTTTTTCCCAAAGCTCTCCTATTTTTAAATAAAGCCCCAAAACTTCGATGGAGTTTTTGCTAAGCTGGGCTGCAAGTTCGTAGATTTTAATCAAATATTCCCAATCCTTCAGATTGTTCAAAACCTCTACCATGCCAGACAGTGCCTCTTTGTTTGTGGGATCAAGCTTTATGGCCTTTTGGTAGCAAGCCTTTGCCAGATCCATATTTCCAAGCTGGCCTGCTAGAATTTTGGCACTTTCCAGGAAAAGGAAAATAAGACGTTCTTCTTTGCCTTCTTTGCTGATAAGCTCTGCTTCTTTCAAATAACAATCCACCATTTTCTGCGTTTGCCCGCTTTTTTTATAAAGGCTTTCCAGCTTAATGATGCTATTCAGATGACTATCAACAAACTGGAGAATCCTCTCTCCATGAGAAATGGCTTTTTCTGTTCTCTGTAAATGCACATCATACACGTGGAGCAAGTCTTCATGCAATGGCAAAAGGTCAGGCTTTAGATCGCATAGAAGAATTTCCTTTTCTACGATTTCAGCATAGTTCTCCCATCTCTGAGAAATGCGCAGCAGGGTTTTGAGCCTTCTTAGAATGGCAAGATTTTTGGGCCTGGAAAGATGAGCCTCATAGAAATGCTCAATAGCGACATCAATATCATCCAGTTCTTCTTCCATCAGACAGGCAAGGTCAAGATGCACCTCAATCAAGCGGTTGCGGTCTTTTTGCAATTCAAGCTCTTTAAGGAACATGCTTTGCAAATCTTTGTATTGTTTTTTCTCTCTATAAAGGTCTTCCAGCCCACGTATAGCAATCAGGTTGTCTGGATCATTAGGAGGCAAGGCCATCTCCAAAACAGCCTGATAGCTTTTGATTGCTCCTGCTATATCCTCTAGCTTGTATCTTTGCAATTCTGCAGATTCTAAATAGAGAGCAATTTTTCTTTCTTTTTCTAAATCAGTCAAAGTAAGCTCTCGCTGGTAAGCTTCTAAAAGCTCTTTGTATTGTTTTTCCAGACAATAGATGCTTTCCAGACTTTTGATCGCCAGGATATTTTGAGGTTCAAGGCTCAAAACTTTCCAATACCAGGGAATTGCCTTGGTACTCATATTCAAATGAGTTTCCAGAATTTTCCCTATTCTATAATGAAGTTCTACAAGGCGCAGGTTGTCTTTGCAAAAAGAGATTTCTTCCTGATAGAAGCGGGCCAGATCTGTCCATTCCTGCCGTCTTGTATAGAGAATTTCCAAAGCATTTCTTGCAGGCAAATACGTGTTGTCCAGAGCAAGAGCCTCTTTAAGGCAGACTTTCGCTTTATCATCGTTTTGCAATTTTTCCTGCCACAGGATGGCACATTCCAGACAAATTTCCTTTTGTTTATCAGGAGTGGAAATAGGGATTTGCCTTTGGAGTATATTGATCCAGCTTTCGTAGGATTCCCTTTTGCTATGTATCTCTGTTAGCTCGTTATATGCTTTTATATTATTAGAATGAATAGACAAAATTTTTTCCAGCGATTCTATGGCCTTTTCAAAATTGTATAGACGATTTTTTGCCAGATCGCTTTTTTCAAAGAGAAGGGCGATTTGTTCTGTCTGGCCGACTAAAGGCAATTCCATGTCTATGGTAGCAATGACATCTTCATGGTTCTCTATCTTGTAATAAAGGCGGCGTAAGGATCGGATAGAATCTAAATGCTCTGGATAGTATTGCAGCAAAGTTTTATAATGAGCAATTGCCTTGGGAAAATCATAGAGCTTATCTTCGCACAACTGTGCCATTTGGATTAGAAGCGATTTTTTCTTTTCCTTATCTTCAACCAAAGAACACTCCATTTTCATGGTTTGCTCCAGGGCTTCAAAATTGGATAGCTTGAGATACATGTCTTTCAAAGCATAAATGGCTTCTAGTTCTGAAAAGTCCAGAGATAGTATATCCTGGTATATTTCGATTGCCTTGCTAAATGCCTGTAAATAATCCCTATAGATCGCGCCTAACTCAAACGCCAGGACAATAGTCTCTTCGCTGGACTCGATAATCGATATTTTCTTTTCATAGATTTTGGCTAAATCAGACCATTTTTCTTGCTGCCGATAGATTTTCAGCAAGCGATCTATGGAATGCATATTGTTACTATCCAGATCTATGATTTGACTATAGTATTCGCTTGCCTTGGCACTGTCTTTCAGATTTTCATCCCAAATTTTGGCGCACATTAGTAACAAAGAAATTTTTTCTGACAGATTCTCTGCAAGACATGACATTTTCTGATAAACATGAGCCAGATTTTCATAGTCTTCTAGCTTTTTATATAAATTCCTTAATTTTTCTAATGCTAGCGAATGCTTTCTGTCCAGAGCAATGGTTTTGGAAAAATAGAGAATGGCCTGGGAGTCGTTTTGGAGCTTTTCCTGCCAGAGGCTGCCTATTTCATAATAGTATTCTTTTTCGATATTTACATCAGAGGATATGCTGGCCTTGGATTCTAAAATAAAAATCCATCTCCTGTATTCTTGCTGGATTTCATACAGCCTTTCCAGCTCTGCCAGAGTGTTTTCATCATTAGGGTAAAGATGGCGGGCCTTTTCGTAGTAGTGGATTGCTTTGGGATTTTTCTTTGTTTTTACCTCGGCAAGTCTGGCGATTTTATGATATAAGGCAAAAAGAGCTTGTGCTGGCAAAGGAAAAATCTGGGCTTCTTTTTCGAGGAGAGTCAGAAGATGCTCCCATCTCTCTTGCTTTTCATAGAGCGTCTTTAAGCTCTCGAAAGCCACTTTATGGTCTACCTCTATTTTTAGAATTTCCAGAAAATGCTTTTCTTCCTCTTTGTCATTATCGAGACTATGGTACACAGAACACAAAGAAAGATGAAGGTCTATTCTCTCTTTGTTTTCAATGCTCAATTCTATCTGGCAGGAAACAATCTGGATGTATTCTTCCCACTGCTGCCTTAATTTGTATAGAGAGGCAAGAGATCGTATTGCCGTAAGGTTTCTGGGATTCAGGAAAATGACTTTTTCAAAAGACTCTACTGCCTTGTCTATATTTTCCAACCTTTGCTGGTATAAAAAGGCAATTTCCAGGTAGCCATCTTCTGCTCTTTCCTCATTCAACTGCACAATGCTTTCCAGGCATTGGATGATTTTGCTATAGCTTTTTGTTTTCTGATAGTATTCATACAGAGTTTGCCATACATCCAGTTTCTGGGGAGAAATTTCTAAAATCTTAATATAGCATTCTATTGCTTGAGGCTCTTTATTTAGCTTTTCTTTGAGTATATCCGCCATCTGGAAATAGAAGGCAATCCTGGCATCAGGATCTACAGAAAGAGCAATCTGCTTTTGTATTGTCTGGATTAGCGAAGGATAGTTTTCCAAAGATACATAAAGAGATCTCAATTCCAATAAAGAGGGATGGTGTTGAGGGTATTTCTTGATAACATCTTCATAAATATCGGCGCAGGACTTAAGATCGTTGAGGCTTTTATAAACAGAAGCAATTTTGTAGTAGGTTAGAATCTTTTCTTCATCGTTATCTAAAAGCTCGATTTCCTGGTAATACTTCTGAATCAATTCTTTAAAATTGCGTTGTTCTTTATAAAGTTCCTGTAGGATTCTTAAAAAAGCCAGATTTTTGGAATTCTTTTGGTGCGCCAGAGTATACCATTGGATTGCCATCTCCAGGTTGTTCAAATTTTTTCTGGCAATTTCAGCGATTTTGGTATAAAGCGAAATCTGGTATTCTATGTTTTGGGTTCTTTTGGCTTGTTTTTGGTATACTTCGGACAGCTTTTTCCAGTCTTTCTGAGAAAAATGGATTTCCTCCAGAGTTTTTAATATGCTATCGTCTTCCTGGATTTGCAAAGCTTCTTCATAGTATTTCACTGCTTCTGAATGGTTATTTAGCTTTTGTGACCATACTTCAGCAATATTAACAAGGATTTTATATTTTTGAGAGGAAAATTCAGGAAGCTGTAACTCTCTGAGCAAAATTTCAACTAGTTTATTCCATTGCTGGAGTTGCAAATATATATTTTCTAAAGATTTCAGTGTGTTTAAATGCCCAGGGGAAAGAGACAAAAGATTTTGATAAAATTCTGCTGTCCTGCTGGAATCCTGCAACTGTTCTTTACTGATAAGTGCGCATTTTTCCCAAAAATGAATTTTAGATTTTATATCGGTAAAAGATGGAAGAACATTTTGGTAGAGGCGGATCAATTCTTCCCATTGTCTGTCTTCAGAATATAGTGTTTCTAATGCCCGTATTGCTTCTTCTTGTGTCTTTTGCAGTTCCAACACTTGCAATAAGGCTTTTTTGGCTTCAGCTTTATTTTGCAATTTTTCTTTGAAAAGATATGCAATTTTTAAAAGAATGGAAATTTTTCTGTTGCTTTCAGGAAAAAGCTCCCATTGCCTTCGCAAAATTTCCAAACATTTTGTGTAGTTTTCTTCTGCCTGGTAAAAACTGACAAGAATATCTCCATATTCTTGCTTTCTTGGCTGCAAAGAAAAAGCCTTGTTATAGGAAGAAACTGCCTTTTCTTTTTCTCCTAAATGCTTTTCATATATTTCACCGCTTTTAAAAAAAAGCTTTGCTGATTCAGCAGTGTCTTCTCTTTGGATAATATCCGCTCTAAATTCATAAAGCTCTGTCAATTTTCGCCAATTGTTAGAAAGAAAATATTGTTCTTCTAAACTTTTAAAAGCATTTACATCCTTGGGATTGCTTTTAAGAATTTCGGTTGTTTTTTTTATCTTTTCATCTATTTCCATAGCATATTCTCCAGCATTGAGGAGATTCAGAAGGTTGGAACTACATTTTACAAGCAAAAATTTTTTATAAAAATAAATTTTTAGCTATATTACGATAAACAAGCATAAAATTTCAAGCACAAAATATTTCTTTTGGCTGCAAACGCAGAGTATTCTGCATTTTTTATTATTTCTACGTATTATAAATTAGCTCAATCTTTTTGTATTATAGAAAAAAAATATTTAAATTCCTATATTTTTTTTAATCCTTCTTTTAAAATTGATTATATTCTATCGAATCATTCCCGAATTATGAAAACTATAGCTTTCTTTATTTTTTAGACACTCTGTGATAAATAATAATAATGCTTCTTCCAAACTTTTACCAGGGTATTGCTGAGCAATGTACTTTTTTTGTTCGTCATTCACTGTAACAGGAACCATATAAGTCCCAGAATTCATATTGTTGTCTCCTAAATCTATTGTTATCAAAGAAAAAAGGGGGGGATTATGAAAACTCTACAAGATAAAAAAGCAATCCTTTGCGATATGGATGGAGTATTGTATCATGGAAATCGCCTATTGCCTGGCGCAAAAGAATTTATTGAATGGATAAAAAAAGAAAAGAAAAAAATTCTATTTTTAACCAACAGTAGCGACCGCACTCCTGTTGAATTGCAACAAAAGCTAAGAAGGTTAGGCATCGAAGTAGAACCTAAAAATTTTTACACAAGCGCAATTGCCACTGCACAATTTTTAAAAAAACAATGCCCACAAGGCAGTGTATACATCATTGGTGGGGCAGGTTTAGTCCATGCTCTTTATGAAGCTGGCTTCTCTGTGAATGATGTGAACCCTAATTATGTCGTGATTGGAGAAACCAAAGACTACGACTTCGATAAGGTAGAAAAAGCAATCAACCTGGTTCTGGCAGGAGCCAAACTGATTGGCACAAACCCAGATACTAAAGATCGTATAGGAAATGGTTTTACGCCAGGCACAGGTGCTTTGATTGCTCCCATAGAGAAGGTCACAGGCTGCCAGGCTTATTTTTTAGGCAAGCCCAATCCCTTCACCATGAGTCAAGCCATGAAAAAGCTAAACGCCAAAAAAGAGGATACCATCATCATCGGCGACCGAATGGATACAGATATCATCGGCGGGATGGAAACAGGTATAGAAACAGTTCTGCTTCTTAGTGGAGTAACAACCCAAAGCACTCTTAAACAATTTGCATATCATCCTGACTATATATTCCAAGGGCTTATAGACTTTGTAAAATTTTGCACTCAAGAAGGCGAAACTCCTAATGTTTTTCAATACAACCGATTTTCTTTCATCCCTCTTTCTGGCTAAAATGTTTTTACTTTTCTGTTGGTTGCAGGAACAGCTTCTGGCAGAAAAGTTTCCTAAAACTATTCTTTAAAACCCACATCTTTCATGCTCTATTTTAGTACACTTGCTTTGAACTACTTTAATTCCTTCTTTTTCCAGCATATCAGCAGCTTCCTGGTTTGCCAGCCCTAATTGCATCCAAAATACTTTTGGTTTTTGCTTGAGTTGCAAACATTCTTTTGCAATGGATAGAATGGCATCGGGTTTGCGGAATACATCCACAATATCAATTTTTTCAGGAATTTCAGAAAGAGAAGAATAGGATTTTTCTCCCAAGATTTCTGGATATTTAGGATTTACAGGGATGATTTTATAATGGTTTTTTTTAAGATATTCCGCTACATGATAGCTATCCTTATCTGGTTCATTGGATAGTCCCACAATAGCGATTGTTTTAGCATTTTGGAAAATTTGTGAGATTTCCTGGCTGCTTGGATTGGATTTGGGTATTTCGCAAGTACTCATAGTCTTTTCTCCTTATAGCAAAGTTATCTTACGGAAAACCTACGACACAATTTGGTAAATCTTTTCGCCTCCCATGAAGGAACAGCAATTCCTTCCTTAGTAGAAGGAAAAGAATTTTCCATAATGGCATGAGCTTTGGAAACAACAGGGCTTTCTGGAACAACCCAAAAATCTCCAACAACAACGGAGCTTCCCGCATGTGCCAGATTTTTTCTTTTTGCTCCCAAACGTAGCATAGTTTTTTTGATATTTTTTTTCGTTCTTTTCATTTTGTGCTTTCTTGAATAACAATAATAAATCCTTGGGGCGAAAGAATCCTTTGTTGAAGGCAATCGCCCCTGGAAAAGCTAATGGTTCGCTAAAATTTCGTCAATGCTATTGAATCCAGAAAATTTTTGAGACCAATAATCCAAGATTGTTCCATTTTGAACAAGCCATGCTTTTGTATAACGATTGTCGCCTGACATAACGCGAACCATCTTATCGCCTCCATTGAAAGACCAGTGTCTTCCATCTGGATAGAAATGCTCTATTTTCATTCCTCTTCTAGTCTTGATATGCCATCCATCCTGCGGTGCGTCCCAGGAGCAATCAATCAAGAATTCGATTACCTGCCATATATTTCCAGAAGGCAAGTAATCCTGATCGATTGCTAGACCTGAATCATTAGGCAAACCAAAAGCAGCACAATGAGGGAGGTTTTGGGCCAGGGTATAAATTTCTCCTTCATTACCCCATTCATGGTGTAGAGTAGTCACAACATTTCTTGCTAGAGAAAAGCCGCAAGGATTATAAACGCTAGGGGAAAACATACAAGAAATGTATTCGCACAACTGGTCTGCGCCTGCTGAAAAGCCCACGGTCAGCTTTCCTTCGCTTTGACGCTCATGAAGAATGCGCCCGAATAAATCGCTGTCTCCATAGAAAATCTCCCCTAATGCTCTGTATCTCTGCATACCCAGAAAGCTATTGCCACCACCCAAAATGACGACTTCATAGCTACGGAGATATTCGAAAAGCAAATCAACATCTTGCTTTCTAAGATTGTCGCTCCAGAAAAAAGGAATAGCATGCAAACCATATTGTGTAAAATGGTTAAAATACCAGGAAAAAGTACTCCAGCTATAGTCTTGCTGGTGCTTTTCTCCCATGGACATAGTTAAATACAATATTGTTTTATTATAAGGGCTTCGTAAAGCTCTTTCCACTATCCATTCTCGATGAATGTATTCGCAACGATTATGAGAACTATAAACTAATGCTGTTGGAAACATAGAATACCTTTCTTAAAGAAATTATTTACAAGGTTTTTGGGCGTGCTTTCATAAAATTTTCTAAATTTTATAATTTCATACTGGATAAATCAAAGAAAATTTCCTATAAAGTTATATGTTGATTATAAGAATTTTTTCATGCTCTTTTTGATTTCATGGTAAACTCAAAAAAAAATACTACTATGAATCTTTTATATGGGGAGTTTTTATGGCAAAACATCTTGTAATTGTAGAGTCGCCAGCCAAATCCAAAACCATACAAAAATTTCTTGGTAAAGACTACCAGGTAAAAGCCTGTATGGGTCATGTCAGAGATTTACCCAAAACTAAAATGGGAATCGATATTGAAAATCATTTTCAACCAACCTATCTTCCTATTTCTGCCAAAACATCTTTAATCAAAGAGCTTTCTATGGATGCCCAAAAAGCTACTAAAGTATTTTTAGCAACAGATTTGGACAGAGAAGGAGAAGCGATTGCCTGGCATCTAGCGGAAACTTTGCATATTCCTAAAAAGAAAATTGCAAGAGTCATTTTTAATGAAATCACGGCTTCCTCTATTCGTGCTGCCTTTGATTCGCCTTTGGAAATCCAGATGAACAAAGTAGATGCACAGCAAGCTAGACGAGTTTTGGATAGAATCGTTGGCTATGAACTGTCTCCTCTATTATGGCAAAAATTCACAAGAGGTTTATCTGCTGGCCGAGTACAGTCTGTTGCTGTCAAATTGATTGTAGATAAAGAAAAAGAAATCCAGGCGTTCAAGACTGAAGAATACTGGAGAATTATAGCGCAACTATGCCCACAGAAAAGAAAAGAAGATACAATAGAGGCTGAACTTAAAAAGCATAAACAAGAAAAAATCAAAATTCCAGAGGAAAAAAGTGCAAAAAAAATTTTACAAGATCTGGAAAAGGAAACTTTTATCATCCAGGAAATCAGCCAAAAAGAAAAGCTGGAAAAGCCTTTGCCTCCTTTTGCAACAAGCCAGTTGCAACAGCAGGCATCCATTCAACTGGGATTTAGTGCCAAGCACACTATGTCAATAGCCCAACAGCTTTATGAAGGTCTGGAATTGGGACAGGAAGGGCCTATAGGGCTTATTACCTATATGCGTACCGATTCTTTTCACATTTCTCAGGAAGCCTTGACCGAATGCAGAGATTTTATTTCCAAAAACTTTGCTCCTGATTTCCTTCCCAAAAACCAGCAGCTATATACCAATAAAAAAGCCCAGGGAGCGCATGAAGCTATAAGACCAAGCTCTGCCTTCAGAACTCCTGATTCCATTAAGTCTTTTCTAAGCAAAGACCAGTACAAGCTGTATAAGCTGATATGGGAAAGGTTCGTGGCAAGCCAGATGACTCCTGCCAGAATTAGCACAACCAGCATAAGCATAGAGGCAGGAGAATACACCTTTGAAGCTAAAGGAAAGCAACTCCTTTTCCCTGGCTACCAAATCCTTATGCCCAAATCCGCAGAAGGAGATGTTTTGCTGCCCAAGCTCCAAGAAAAAGAGAAAATGGATCTACTCCATCTCAAGCCATCACAGCATTTTACTCAGCCTCCTCCAAGATATTCAGAAGCTACCCTTGTTAAAGCTTTGGAAACAAAAGGCATCGGAAGGCCAAGTACGTATGCTCCCATCATAAGCACTATCCAGGAAAGAGGCTATGTAAAAATAGAAAATAGAGCTTTTTATGCTACAGAACTAGGGATGAAAGTAACAGACCAGTTGGCTATTTTTTTTCCTAAAATCATGGACACAGCCTTTACCTCGGAAATGGAAAATAAACTCGATGAAATAGAAGAAAATAAAATTGTATGGGAAGCACCTGTTGGAGAATTCTATCAATTTTTTTCTGCCAATCTAAAAGAAGCATACCAGAATATGCAAAGCATCAAGCAAAATCCAGAGGTTTCCCCCTATTTTTGCGATCTTTGCCAATCCCCTTTGATTTATAAATACAACAAGCAAGGGAAATTTTTAGGCTGTTCTGGTTATCCTAAATGCAAATACGCTGTTTCTATCGATAGTACAGGAAAGCCATTAAAACCAGAGCAAACAGAATACAAGTGCGAAAAGTGTGGCAAGCCCATGATTTTAAAAAATGGAAAGTCGGGCAAATTTCTTGGCTGCTCTGGTTATCCTGAATGCAAAAATGCTATCCCCGCCAATAGCGAAGGCAAACCTTTAGTTCCAGAAGCAACAGAAGAAAAATGCACTTTATGTGGATCTCCTATGCTCAAAAAATGGGGGCCACATGGGCCTTTCCTCTCCTGCCTGCGCTATCCTGAATGCGAAGGCAGAAGATCTCTGCGCCAAAGCCAAAAAGAAGATATGAGCAAATTCATCCAAGCTAAATGCGAAAAATGCGGAAAACCTATGACAATAAGGAAGGGCAAAAGAGGTGCGTTTTTGGGGTGCAGTGGTTATCCCCATTGCAAAAATATCCAAAAATTCACTCTGGATGCACTGGTTTTCCCAGAAGGCTTCGCTATTCCCAAATGCCCACAATGCGGCAAAGATCTTATGCTCAAATACAGCAGCAAAGGAATCTTCTGGGGATGCCCTGGCTATCCACAATGCAACCATACTTCCCCTTGGGAATTTTAGGAGTTAGGGTTGCACAAAGAGATTTTTATTTGGGGGAAAATTTTTGGAAAAATTTTCCCCCAAACCCCCTTTAAAAACTTTTATATATTGATTTTTAAATAGGCAAATATCTATCTTGAGTTTATAGGAATTTTTGATATAATTTATAGGATATATTTTTGCAGATTTTTTTTACGAATTATAAAAAAATTATATCGCATTAATTACGGGTTGAGCTAATGATCCCAGGGCAACTCCTTGGGAAATAGGAAACAAAAAAAATTATGAGTAAAGATGAAAATTTTGTCAATCCAGAAGAATTTTCGATTGAAGATGGCAATTCTCCTCAAGGGGAAAAAGTCGCACAAGACTATGATGCAAGTAAGATTAAAGTATTAGGGGGGACAGATGCTGTAAGACAGACTCCTGCTATGTATATTGGAGATACAGCCAGCTATGGCTTGCACCATCTGGTTTATGAAATTGTAGACAATAGCATTGATGAGGCACTGGCAGGATATTGCAGCCATATTCAAGTAAAAGTACATTCCGATCAAAGCATTACAGTATTGGATAATGGTCGTGGTATGCCTGTGGATTATCATGAAAAAGAGAAAAAATCCGCACTAGAAGTGATTACAACGGTTTTGCATGCTGGTGGAAAGTTTGACAAAAAAAGCTATAAGGTCTCTGGTGGACTTCATGGCGTAGGCGTGTCTGTAGTCAATGCTCTTTCAGAACGAATGGAAATAGAGGTTTTTCGCAATGGCGATGTTTATTGCCAGGTTTACGAAAGAGGGAAGCCGATCACTGAAGTAAAAAAGATTGGCAAAACAACAAAACGAGGCACAAAAGTCTGGTTTAAGCCTGATGCTTTGATTTTCTCTGAAATTGTATATAGCTATGGAGTATTATCTAAAAGACTAAGAGAGCTTTCTTTTCTTAACCCAGGAATCAACATTACTCTGATAGATGAAAGAGAAAATAAAACAGAAGTTTTCCACAATGAAGAAGGAATCAAAGCCTTTGTCCGACACCTGAACGAGAGTCGCAATGTTTTGCATTCTGAAGTCATCTACTTTATAAAAACAGTTCAGGATGCCCAGGAAGGGGAAGTTATTGTTGAAGCAGCCATCCAATATCACGATGGATACAATGAAACAATATATACTTATGCCAACAATATTCATACAAGAGAAGGCGGATCTCATCTTTCTGGCCTGCGTTCTGGTCTTACAAGAACCATGAACGCCTATGCTAAAAAGGAAAACTTAATCAAAGAAAAAGACAAATCGATTCCTATTGGTGACGACTGGAGAGAAGGCATTACTGCTGTAATATGCATTAAGCTACCCAGACCTCAGTTTGAAGGCCAGACAAAAGCCAAATTAGGGAATCGAGAAATCCAGGGCATCGTGGAAACGGTTGTAAACGACCAGCTAGCCATCTATCTTGAAGAACATCCACAAATTTCTAAAGCCATTATAGCAAAAGGAATAAACGCAGCAAGAGTACGCGAAGCAACAAGAAAAGTCCGCGATCTGGAAAGACAGAGAAAAAGCCCTCTTCATTCTGGCGGATTGCCAGGCAAACTGGCAGATTGCATTAGCAATGATGTAGACACAACAGAACTGTATCTCGTGGAAGGCGATTCAGCAGGCGGTTCGGCTAAATCTGGACGAGATCGTCAATTCCAGGCTATTTTACCCCTGAAGGGTAAAATTCTGAACGTGGAAAAAACACGATTGGATAAAATTCTGGACAACAATGAAATCAAGATGATCGTTACTGCCCTGGGTGCGGGCATACAAAATGAATTCGATATAACCAAAAGACGGTATGGAAAAATCATCATCATGACCGATGCGGATGTGGATGGCTCGCACATCAGAACCTTACTTCTGACATTCTTTTTTAGGAATATGCGCTCTTTGCTGGAAGAGGGATGCGTCTATATTGCGCAGCCTCCTTTGTATAAATTCAAACGCAAAAAAAAAGAACAGTATGTATATTCTGACCATGAATATCAGAATACGCTTGTAGAATTTGGATCACAAGATGCCAAACTCAATCTAAAAAAGCATAAAAAAATTGTAGAAGGAGAAGATTTAAAAAATTTACTTTCTTCTCTTACTAACCTTCATATACAATTGCATTTATTGGAAAAGCATCATAGCATTCCTTCTAAAAAATTTTTAGAGCTTAGAGATAAAGACAGCAAACTGTTCCCGCGCTTTGCGTATAAGTACCAAAAGCAAAATGGATACTTCTTTGATCAGCAAGAGATCAACCATTTTATGAAAGAAAAAGAGAAGGCGGGAGAGCAAGTTTTTGTCCATGAAGAATCAGAAAAAATTCCTCAAGCCAACACAGCTTCTGCTTCTGATCCTATGAAGGCCAAATATGCACTGACTCTGAAAGAAATTTACGAATCGCAGGAAATCCATAAAGCGGTTGCGTCTATAGAAAGCTTTGGCTTGCAGCTAGAGGACTATATCCTTGCATCAGGAGAAGGATATGAATTGATCGAAGAAAAAGAAAGCATTCCTTTAAAATCCTTGAGCCAGGTCATAGAAGAAATCAAAAATATTGCCAAAAAAGGGCTGGAAGTTCAGCGTTATAAAGGGTTAGGCGAAATGAACCCTGATCAGCTCTGGACAACAACCATGAACCCAGAAACCAGAACTTTGTTTCGAGTACGCCTGGAAGATGCCAGTGAGGCAGAACGCCTTTTTTCTATTCTGATGGGAAGCAATGTAGAACCCAGAAAAGAATTCATAGAAAGGCATGCACTCGAAGTCCGAAATCTGGATATTTAGGCATTATGTAAAGAGGTTTTTATTTGGGGGAAAATTTTTGTAAAAATTTTCCCCCAAACCCCCTTTAAAAACTCTTATATTTTTATTTTTAGTTTGACAATGTTAAATCTGATTTCTTGTATTTCAAGGCTTACCGTGAATTTATTGCTAATCAACAACAGTAATTTACTGTATAGGAAATTATAGTTTTGTCTTAATCTTAATCGTAATCGTAATCTTAATCTTAATCTTTATCAATGATCATAGAGGATAGGGATAAAGAGAATGATTAAGATTAAGATAACGATTACGATTAAGACATACGTGTTAAGTTATAAGTATCTTAAAAAAAATAGCTTGTATTAACCCAAAAAGCAAGCGAGTTTTATCTGAAGCGATCGCTTCGTGTAAGCCTTCTTTCAGGAATCAAAAAAACAGGTATCACATTTTTATTTTTGCGCCAGGCTCAAGAGTCGAATAAAATTTTTTGATTTGCCAGGCGGTACTGTTTTTGATTCCTTACAGAAGGCTTACACTACGCTC
>JABWCH010000568.1 GCA_013359215.1 Candidatus Brocadiia bacterium
AAGAGCTTTCAAAACTAAATAGAGTCAAGATTTTAATCGTTTGCAAGATAGATATATATTGTATTTCAATATGTTAAGAATACCTGCGTAACTCCTAATCTTGAAATAAAACCCGCTTTCTGCTTGAAGTTTCATACGAGCCACTATATTACGCTTTGCGTAACTTTTTTCATGATGAAACTTTAGGGATAAGAAGAGCGTAGTGAAAGCCTTCTGTAAGGAATCAAAAACAGTACAGCATGGCAAATCAAAAAATTGGATTCGACTCTTGAGCCTGGCACAAAAATAAAAAAGGGATACCTGTTTTTTTGATTCCTGAAAGAAGGCTTTCACGAAGCGATATCTTCAAATAAAACCCGCTTTCTGCTTGAAGTTTAATACGAGACTTCACTTGTAAGTGACTAATTTAACATTGTCAAATGAAACTATCATTCATCAATCAATCTTGAGCATATATGCCTATGGCCTATATGCCAAGGATAAAAAAGGATTTTTGCGTAATGGAAAAGAAAATTTTGGTTGGAACAAACAACAAGCATAAACTAGAAGAAATCAAGCACATTCTCTCTGCTTTTCCTTTTGAAATTGTAAGCCTGCAAGACATCCATCTTTCCTCTGATGTAGAAGAGAATGGAGCAACGTATTTAGAAAACGCCTTTATTAAAGCAAAGCATTTTTCGCAGGCCAGCGGGCTTCCTTGCATATCCGATGATACAGGGTTAGAAATAGAAATACTCCAGGGCAAGCCAGGCATCCATTCTGCAAGATGGGCAGGAGTAGAGGGGGAAGGAAGATATAAAGCAAACAATGAAAAACTACTTTGGGAACTTCGCAATATACCTTTAGAACAAAGAAAAGCTTGCTTTCGTTGTACCATTGCTTTTGTACACGGACAAGATCTGGTCTTCCACTGCGAAGGAATATGCCATGGCAGAATTGCCTTTGAACCTCGCGGTAAAAATGGTTTTGGGTATGACCCTTTTTTTCAAGTGGACGGCTATGATAAAACCTTTGCTGAACTACCAGACCATGTCAAAAACCAAATAAGCCATAGAGCCATTGCTCTCCAGGAATTCCAAAAACGTTTTTCTGCTTTGAGCAAGAGCCAATTTGGGGTTTAAAATAATAGAGGTAGAGGTTATGTATTCTGTGAATGGGCACAAATTAAAACTTGGCAAATAGATTACCCAATGGTATTATATCTGAACACATTAGTAGCATTGAATAAAATTTTTTAAAAAATCTTGCTAAGCCAATATTTACAAGCAAAAGTATGACCTGCGGCTATTCACGTTGATCCCCTGCGGTATTTCTCTCTATGCTGAATAGAGCTTTCTTATCAAAAAAGAGTCAAGTTTTTCAAACATTTTCTTTCTTTTTTTCAATTATTTTGGGCATCTTAGACTGCAGGCGTAACTCCTATTTATATATTTATTTTTAAATAGGATACCTGTTTTTTTAATTCCTCAAAGAAGGCTTACGTCATAGGTGTTAACTTTTCTAGGAAAAAATCAAGACAAAAGCGGAGTGTAAGCCTTCTGTAAGGAATCAAAAATAGTACCGCCTGGCGCATCAAAA
>JABWCH010000217.1 GCA_013359215.1 Candidatus Brocadiia bacterium
TCAGGAATCAAAAAAACAGGTATCAAGCTTTTCTTTGTGCCAGGCTTCGCTGTGGAATAAAATTTTTTGATGCGCCAGGCGGTACTATTTTTGATTCCTCACAGAAGGCTTGCACTCCGCTTTTGTCTTGATTTTTTCCTAGAAAAGTTAACACCTATGACCTCAACCTAACCGATTTTAAGATTGCTTACACATTTTATAAGGAAAATTGCTTTATATGTAATAGTCAAAATGATTCTGTGCAATTAAATTTTTGCAGAAAAAGTAAAAATTTTTATCGCGAATAAGACGATTAGAAAATTCACTTTTTCTAAAAATACCTGTCGAAATCCACGTTTTCTCTCAGCTAACTTTTTTTTACTACTCTACCACTCTGTCTTTATCTTTTTTCTTTTGCTTTTTCTTCTTCTGACTACACCGCTTTCTCTCATTTTCCTCAATTCGCTATTTTTGCCCCCTATTTTTCCCTAGCTTTTGGCCTTTTAGCATGGGCATAGAACCAAACGCTCTCCTTATAACTTAACACGTATGAGGTTTAGGTTTAGCTCTAGGTTTAGGATTTGCATAGCGTTACGCTTATTTTGACAGCCATGGGGCAACACCCCATGGCTGTCAATTTAAGATGTAAGGTTATGCTGAAGCGATCGCTCCGTGTAAGCCTTCTTTCAGGAATCAAAAAAACAGGTACCCACTTATCAGGGAAAGAATATCGTCAATGGTCGAAATGTCTAGGGAAAAACCGTTCTCCTTTTTTAAATCTTGGATTTGACATTGTCAAATTATTTTCAGTTTATTCTTGCCAAATCACCATAGTGAAAGTAAATTATAAACAATGAAATGTTTTCAAAGGATTGTTTTTTGAAAGGCGGTACTATGATACAAACATGGAAGCCGATCGTGTTTATGCATCTTTTTATTCTATTCTCTGTGTGTCTTTGGGCGACTACAATTTCTGATGTGATTCTAAGCCAAAGCCCAACAGGATATTGGAGATTTGGTGAAACATCAGGTTCTACGGCTTTGGATTCTTCAGGAAATGGATACCATGGATCTTATGTTGGTAGCTATACACTAGGGACAGCAGGGGCAACATTCGATAGCAATACCGCATTCTCCCTGAATGGAGGAGGCTATATGTCTGTAAGCGTACCCATTGCACCAAGCTTCACCATCATAGCATGGGCCAAATCCCATTCAAGCACATGGAATGACTATGGCTGGATTGCCAGCAGCCGTGAACCCAATGGCTTTATCATGCATCCCTATCCAGGTTCTAAATCCGTCAGTATGTATATTATAGATTATACCAGTCCATCTGCCTATTCTGTGATTGGGGATGCCGCTCCAGACAACATTACTCAATGGCATCAATATGGAATCAGCTATGATGCCAATACACACAAAGCATATACCATTCTGGATGGTCAAATTATCTCTGTTGTGGATTACAATGGTGCTCGCTATAATGATACAGTCAACATCTGGTTTGGGCGAGATCAGTATGTCAGTCGATATGGTAGTGGAAGCTTGGATGAAGCGGCTTTGTTCAACCGCAGCCTGAGTGCCAGCGAAATTTCCATGCAATACCAGGTTGCTATGAATATTCCAGAATCGCAAACATGCTTTCTCTTTTTATCGGGTTTAGGAATTTTGTTTGGTATCTATCGTCAAAAAAAACAGTAAGAAAAGGAGATTTTATGAGAAAAACACTTTTTGCCCTTTTTATTCTCTGTGTTTTTTCTGCAAGCATATT
Organism: Candidatus Brocadiia bacterium; assembly: GCA_013359215.1. Classification (GTDB taxonomy): domain Bacteria; phylum Planctomycetota; class Uabimicrobiia; order Uabimicrobiales; family JABWCH01; genus JABWCH01. The sequence continues at coordinate 1,754 of JABWCH010000217.1, forward strand.
TGCAGAAACAGTTTTGAATCAGACATTTACTGGGCAGCAAATATACAACACTGCCAGCTTCCCTAATTCTACGAAAAGCCTGAGTGGAACTTCTCTTGTTATCAATTTTTCCAGTGGCGGCCCTTATGTTCTATTCCTGTTCCCTTTCCTACAGGCCAATACGCTCTCTAACGCAAGTGCAGCAACAGTCAATGTTACTGTGAATTTTACGCGAAATATAGCAGACTATGATCCTTATTTCATGATTACAGATGGATTGAATGCTGTGGGAACTGCCATTTGGGATAACGATGGTGGCTATTGCAATCTATATTCAGCGCAACAACCTACAACCAATACCCTATCTAATTTCCAAAGCTATTCCAGCGTTTCTGGTACAGGATACCCTGGAACTGGTGGATCTTCCAGCGTTACATTTTCCGTTACAATCAATCCCCAAAGTGCTGCTCAGGCAAGCGTTACTTTCTATTCAACAAGCAGAAGCGCAACAACTTCTGTCATTCTGGATGCTTCCAGAGGACTCAGCTTTTTAGCATCGAATGACACCAATGATTCAAGCTATAGAATCGATTCTGTTTCTTTCCAGGTCAATGGAGTTGTTCCTGAGCCTTCTACACTAGGCTTAGTCTTTATGGTTTTATCTTTTTTTATTTTTCTTAAAAGAAAATAAACTTTTGTAATAGTCAAAATGATCCTGTGCAATTAGATTTTTGCAGAAAAAGCAAAGATTTTTATCACGAATAAGACGAATGGTCGAATGGCACGAATCGTTTTTATAGAAATTTCATTCGCGTAATTTGTATATTCGTCTTATTCGTGATTAATACCAGCATCTTTTGAAATATGTTCAACAGCATTTTGACCAGAACAAAGAAAATAAACTTTACTATACTTTTGCAGATTTTTGCACAAAAAACACAAAATTGGATTATAATTAATTTTAAAAAATATAAAAATATAAAATTTATAATTTTTATTCCATTAGAGCGTTATGGGTGCTGGAATTCAATAAAAAATCGTAAAATCGCGAAAATTTAAGGAAAAAATATGCCTCTCATGGCAAGAAAATACCATAAAAGCTATAGACTCAATATAAAGCCTTATCTATTTTTGTTGAATATTTTTCTTTTTTTTAATCCGATCTTTGCACAAATTTCGAGTCCTGTTATGATTATTGAAAAAAAATCCTTCTCTTTAGAGAGTTTTGAATTTGAAAATGCCAGGGTTTCCATACCCGTTAGAATCGGCTATGAAACTTATGGAAAGCTAAATGAAAAAAAAGACAATGCCATTTTGATTTGCCACTATTTTACAGGCCATAGCCACGCAGCAGGCAAATACCATCCATCAGACACCACATCTGGCTGGTGGGATTCCATGATTGGGCCAGGCAAAGTGCTGGATACAGACAAATATTTTATCCTTTGCTCTGACAGCATTTCCAATATCAATTTCTATAATCCCAATGTCATTACCACAGGCCCTGCTTCGATCAATCCCAAGACAGGGAAAGAATATGCTATGTCCTTTCCCATTTTTACTATCAAAGACATGGTTCGACTGCAAAAAAAGCTTCTGGAAAGCCTGGGAATCCAAAAACTCAAAGCAGTCCTTGGCCCATCTATGGGCGGTTTGCAAGCATTGACATGGGGAAGGTATTTTAGCGATGATGTAGAAAAGGTTTTGGCTATAGGCGCGACTCCCATGATAGGAGCTTATGGAATTATGGTGCCAAACCAGATGGGAATCGAGGCGATTATGCTTGATCCAGACTGGAACAAAGGCGATTACTATGGCAAGACAATTCCTCGAAGAGGGCTTGTCCTCGCGTTCAAGATCCTTCTTATGGCAACCAGAACCGAAGGCTGGAGTGAAAAGAACTTTGGAAGAGAATTTGCCGACCCTACCTTTCAAAAATATGAAAATCCTTTTGCAAGCTTTGATGGTAAGTTCCTGGTAGAAAAAGAAGTAGAGAATATCATCCTAGGTCGTATGCAGTTTTTTGATCCCAATTCTTATGCATACATTGCCAAAACCAACACACTTTTCGACCTCCGCGAAAAGCAAGAATCCTTTGCTCAGGCACTTGGCAAAATCAAGTCCAGAACTTTGATGATTATCGATGAGTCTGATCTGATGTTCACAAAAGCCCAGTCTGAGCTTTGCCGTCCCCTTTTGCCGCAATGCGAATGCTTTTATTATAACAGCGGCAATGGTCACCTATCCGTTATTTATGAAACAAACTACTTTGCACAAGCCATTGCAAATTTTTTACAACAGTAAGCTTATTGGATATTTATGAAAGAGACAATGCAATACAAACTTTTGGATAGCGGCCATGGCCAGAGACTGGAAGACTTTGGAGGCATCACCACCATAAGACCTGCACCTTGGGCTTCTTGGAAGCCAAAGCTATCAGCAAAAGATTGGGCTGGTGCTGATGCTCAATTTCTAAAGGATTCTTCAAAAGAAGGAGCATGGATTTTTTCACAAAAACTCCCAGAAGCCTGGAAAATAGGATTCCATGAACTTATTTTTGAATTAAAATTCACGCTAAATGGGCAGGTCGGCATTTTTCCAGAGCAAAAAGCAAACTGGGAGTATATCAAAAATAAAATCAGAAAAGCCAGCAAACCGATTTCTGTTTTCAATGGCTTTGCTTATACTGGTGCATCGACCCTATACGCTGCCTCTGAAAATGCAGAGGTCTGCCATGTCGATGCATCCAAGACATCTGTAAATTGGGCAAAAGAAAATGCTGTCCATTCAGGACTCGGCGAAAAAAAAATACGATGGATTGTAGATGATGTCATCACTTTCATGCAGCGAGAGAAGAAAAGAGGGAAAAAATATGATGCTATCATACTCGATCCGCCAGCCTTTGGAAGAGGATATGGTGGAAAAACCTGGAAATGGGAACGGGACATTGAAATTCTCATCCGCCTCACAGGCGATTTGCTTTCTGATAGCCCCTTGTTTGTATTGTTTAGCTCCCACCATCCTGATCTGAGTCCATCGGACTTTGTTTTCTTATTGAAAAAGTTCTTAAGGAAGAAGGGCGATTACAGTTCATACAATCTTATCATTCCTTCTGCTGATGGCGCGTCTCTGGATTGTGGAATTACTGCACTTTGCAATTTTTAAGGAAATTTTATTGTACCTTTCATAAGAAATTATTACAATAGGACGAAACAATAATATATAGAAACTAAGAAGTTAGATGTTTGCCAAAAAAGCAAAGATTTTTATCGCGAATAAGACGAATGGTTTTTATAAAAATTTCATTCGTGTAATTCGTATATTCGTCTCATTCATGATTCATACCTTTTTGGTTTCGGCTTGTCCGAGATAGTAGGGCAAAACCCAAAAAACAAAATTTATGGTGATTTTTAGCGTAACCTATTTGAAAATAAATATATAAAAGTTTTTAAAGGGGGTTTGTGGGAAAATTTTTACAAAAAAATTCCCACAAATAAAAATTTCTTTGCACAATTGCAATCCATTATTTCTAACAAGGGGAAGCTGTGGTCGAAATAGGATCAGATAAAGAAATTACATACACAGTTTTGCTGTGCGTTGATTATGATGAGAAAGTTCTAAGGCGATACAATGAATTGCTCAAGCTATGCGAAATACAGGGCGGTGCAAGCTTTGACAATCTTTATATCACCAAACGCAATTTACGCATCACAAAAGACCGTTTTATCCAATATAACCTTATTTTAGGGCTTGGAGGGCAGGATGCGTTTGATATTGCCAATCGAGTTTACCGAGATGGTGGCGAAATTGCCGTTGCTTTTTTTGATTTAAAGTTTAGCAAATCCGACATGATGCCGCTGATTCAATCTGTAAAAAATATATTTCCTGCCTTAATTTGCGCTGTCGCTATCCACCCTGATTCCACTAGCAACATAACAAGACCAGCAGAGCTTTTTTCCTCTCCTAGCGAATGGGTGTATTTCATGAGCGACTATCGGCCTGAACAAATGGAGCAATTGATTGCACATCTGATTTCTTCTTTTGTGCTTCACAGAGAAAAAGAAGTCGCTCTTGCCAAAAATGAAGCCACAAGGGAAGGACTCAGGCAAATTTTGGATGCATCTCCTGAGCTTTTGAAAAAGCAAAACGAGCAGGAACTAGGGCAGTTGATTTTAAAAAAGCTGCGCATTCTCACAGGCGCAACAAACACTTATTTGCTGACTTTAGATGCAAAGACGAAACAACTGCACTATCTCTCAGGCACAGGCGAGTTTCCCAATGAAAGTGCTTTCCAGGTGGAATTGCTAAAAAGAAAGACATTTCTGGAAGGCGTGTTAGAAGAAAATAAAATCACGAGACTCAAGGATCGCATTTTTGTGCCTCTTTGGGTGCAAGACAGAGCAGTGGGAATTCTATTTCTGGACAGAGAACACATGCTAACCAAAGGCACAGAACTCATGGAAGTGTTTGCCCATCACGTTGCCTTTGCTCTGGAAAACCAAAGAATCCAGATTGAATTGGAACAAAAGCAAGCATGGGAGCATGAGCTGAGTCTAGCTTCCCGAATCCAGGAAAGCCTTTTGCCTAAAAGTTTCCCTGAAATAGCGGGGTTAGATGTATATGGATTGACAAAAAGTGCTAAAGAAATTGGTGGAGATTACTTTGATGTTCTAGGATCGGAAAAAAACTTTTATATGTGCATTGGCGATGTTTCTGGCAAAGGAGTGCCTGCTGGCTTGATTATGAGTGAACTGCGTTCTTTTGTCCGATCTTTTGCCATAAGCTATACATCGCCTAAAGAAGTTCTTATACAAAGTGCCAAGCTTCTCCTGCAAGACATCACAGGTTCAGGGAAATTCGTCAGCATGCTTTTGCTCCGATGGGACGGAAAGCGTCTTTACTATTCTTCCGCAGGCCATGAACACATCATCCACTATCGTATGGCAAAAAAAACATGCGAAATATATCGATCTGGTGGTGTTGTTTTGGGCGTGGATTTCCGAAATTTTTCCCGCGTTCTAAAAGAAAAGCAGTTAGACTGGGATCCAGGCGATGTCATTTTTCTTTTTACAGACGGAGCAACAGAGGCCAAAAATAATAAAGGTGAAATGTTTACTCTGGAGCGGGTCAAAGCTCTGGTAGAAAAATACTACCAAATGCCAGCCAGGCAAATGCTGGAATCGATTCTTAAGGAAATTATGAATTTTGTTGGCGATGCAGAGCAGCATGATGACATTACACTCTTGGGAATCAAATACTTTGGAAAACTCAAAACAACCATGACCAACATAAAAATGGCACCTGAAGAACCCAAAGAAATCAAAAAAAACCTGGAAAAAATCAAAGAAGAAGTCCCAGATCCCTTTAATATGTTTTAGCCACTTACAAGCGAAATCTTGTATTAAACTCCAAGCAGCAAGAGGGTTTTATCTGAAGAGATCGCTATTTTGTGATTTGCCAGGCGATACTGTTTTTGATTCCTTACAGAAGGCTTACACTACGCTCTAATATTCCTAAAATTCCATCATGAAAAAATTTATGCAAAGCGTAAAATAGTGGCTTGTATTAAGCTCCAAGCAGCAAGAGGGTTTTATCTGAAGAGATCGCTTCGTGTAAGCTTTCTTTCAGGAATCAAAAAAACAGGTATCCCCATTTTTTTTGTGCCAGGTTTAAGACCTGAATCAAATTTTAGGGCTGGCTACCAAACAAGGCACTCAACTGGATGCCTTTGATGCAAGGTAGGTGGTAAATTTTTTTCTTTTTTATTATTCTTTATCCGTGTTAGGTTATAGAAAAATGAAAAAAAATATCAATTCTGTATATTTTTTGATAGGAATGTTTCTGACCTTTGCTTTGATGGAATATTCTCCTGAAGGGATGTTGTTTACAGAAAACGCAATCTTGGATGGAAATTTCTGGAATGGCGAAATCTGGAGGATTTTCAGCTACGCTTTTTTACAACAAAGCGATATTGTTTGCCTTCTGTTCCATACTCTTATATTCCTTTATATTGCTGCACCTCTGGAAGCTGTATGGGGAACTCGATTCTTTTTATCACTGTACTTTGTTTCTGTTCTTGGTGGTGGGATCACGAGTTTGCTCTTCCAGTCTACCCTCACAAGCGGATGGCACGTGGATTTAACCCTTATGCTCATCCATGGATTCCTTTTTCCAGAAAGCTTAATCTATCTCTTCTTTATATTCCCTGTAAAAATAAAGCATCTTGCTATTTTTTCCAGCGTTATATTTCTATTAAATAGCGTTTCCATGGGATTATGGAATGGTATTGTTTTTTTTCTTGGTATGCTATCAGGAGTTTCATACTACTATCTAATGTACTATATAATCCCCAAATACTACCAAATACGATGGCATCTTAAGCAAAACAAGCCTTTAGAATATTTCCAGGAAAGAAATTCTGCAAAAATTTACGAAAGAGCGAAAAAGATTTCACAAGACCCTCAGAATGCAAGCCAGGAAGACAAGGAATGGTTTGAAAATCTGGACAAAAATTTCATCCCCGACAGGCCAATATGCTCCCCTTATAGCTTTTGCCCTAATTCCAAAATTTGCCCTCGCTGTTCTTGCTTTGGCTTTTGCACAAAGAGGGATCTAAGCAACAAAGAAAAAGAAAATAAATCCTAACCCGGATAAACAGGAAAAGCATTTTATCACGAATTTCACGAATGACCGAATGGCACGAATGAGTAATTTTATCTTCATTTGTTTTATTCGTATCATTCGTATCATTCGCGATTTCAATATTTTTCTTTTCCGTGCCTGATAATTTTCTATTCCTTTTCCCCTTAACCACAAAGGATTTCTTATGACAAAATTTGCCAATAAAACAGTTCTCATCACAGGAGCAGCCAATGGTCTTGGACGCAAGATGGCTTTAGAAATAGGCAGGCAAGGTGCGCATGCAATCCTGTGGGACATTGATGCTAAAGGGCTGGAAAAAGTAGCGTCTGAGCTTTCTTCTATAGGCGCAAAAGCAACACACTATTGTTGTGATCTGAGCAGCAAAGACGAAATCTATGATTGCGCCCGAAAAGTCCAGAACACTTCAGGCACACCAGACATCATCATCAACAATGCTGGAATTGTTTCAGGAAAAAGCTTTTTAGAGCTTAGCGATGAAAAAATAGAAAAAACCATTCTTGTCAACACCCTTGCACCAATATGGCTGGTAAAATTTTTTCTGCCAGAAATGATGGCAAGAAAAAGCGGACATATTGTCAACATTAGCTCGGCTGCTGGAACTATAGGCGTAGCTGGTCTGGCAGACTACTGCGCCAGCAAATTCGGAATCTTTGGTTTTCACGAATCGCTCCGCAACGAGCTGAAAAAGAAAAAAATTCCCATCCAGACCACAGTGGTTTGTCCTTACTACATCAACACAGGAATGTTTGAAGGCGTTAAAACCCGATTCCCCTGGATTCTCCCTATACTAGAAGAAAACAAGGTCGTCCAAAAGATTCTTTTAGCAATACAAAAAAACCGCCCCTGTCTCATGATGCCCTGGATTGTTTATGCTGTGATGCCTTTGCGCATTTTGCCTGTTGGTATGTTCGACTGGATTGCTCGATTCTTAGGAATCCATACAGGGATGGAAGAATTTCATGGACGTTAAAAGGAAAATTTCATGCTAAACCATAAAAAAGAATTCGAAAACAATTTATTGGAGCTTTGCTCTAGTCTTTACCAGGAAGAAGAAGATATAGCTCAAGAAATCGAAGAATTCCAGAAAAACACAGTCATAGTTTTGCCATGCGGCGGAGAATCCAAGAGAATGGCTGCACTCGCCCAGGATAAGCACAAAACAGCCCTAACAATCCCAGGAGGCAACACACTTCTTAGCAGGATGATACGCTCTTATGCAGAAGAAGGCGCGAAAGAATTTGTCCTTTTGGTTGGGATTCATGCAGACTCGCTAATCCAAAGCACAGATGCCTTATTAAAAGATCTAAAAAATATCACCATAAAATACAGCCCTGATCCAGAAAAGCCTGTAGGACGAGGCGGCGCGGTTCTGCACGCCAAAGAAAAAGGATTCATCCCCCCAGATTCTTCCATCATCGTTCACAATGCAGACGACCAGATAGCAGGCTACCCTGGCAATTTTTTCCATGATATTTGCAAAGCCCATATCATCACGCAAAAAAAAGGCGGCTGCGCTACCGCGATTGTTGCCCTTCTCACCTCTTTTGCATACACAGCCATGAAAATAGAAAAAGGCAAAGTCGTGAGCATGGCCTCTAAGCCCCAAATACCTATACCAGCCCATATTGGAGTTTCTATCCTAGGACAAGAAGCCCAAAAACGATTTCAAGATTTGTTCGACTATAGTGCCAAAAAAGACTTTGAAGAACACCTCTTCCCCCTTTTGATAGAGGAAGGAAAGCTCTGTGCCTTTGGGATACCAGGAAATACATGGTATGCAATCAATACACCCAAAGAATACGAAACCTTCCTGAAAGCTATAGTAGATCCATCCCATTAAAGGAACAGATTTGTTACACTTTGCATAATTTTTTTCATAATGGGGATACCTGTTTTTTTGATTTCTAAAAGAAGGCTTACACGAAGCGATCGATTCAAATAAAACCCGCTTGCTGCTTGAAGTTTCATAGGAAGAGGCTATTCTAATTTTTTTCATAGACTTTTCAAACTAGGAAACTAAAATATAGTTGTTAAAAATTAAAAAATGGAGAACTTATTTCATCTTGGTCATTAGATTTAGAAAGGAGTGCTTTTATGAAAAATTTTTTTTTAATGCTATTTATTCTATCCATGCTCCATATTCATGCCGATATAATCACAAATGAAAATTTTGAATCAGAAGCAGCAGGCTGGAGCAACACAACAAGAGAATATGTGAACGGGACGTATTTTTTGGGAAGATTTGCTGGCACAGGAGGAGCGCAGGCCATTTATAAAAGCTATGCTCTGGATGCTGGTCTAAAAGACATCAAAATCCAATTCGATTTTTATGAATTTGATTCCTGGGATGGAGAGTCTTTTTATATTTACATCAATGACTCTTTATACCAGAGCAATCCTTTTTGGACAAACTCTCATTATGCTAATGAAGATAAGCCTGCCAATGCAGTTAACCTGACATCAGGAACAACCGACATTGGGTTTGGCCCATGGGGAGATGAATTTTTCCGCTATACAATAAATCTTACCAACACAAACATTACCACTTTGAAGCTAGGTTTTGGATGTTCTCTGGACCAGGGTACATCGGACGAAGGATGGGGCGTGGATAATGTTTTTATCGAAGCTACCTATGCAGTCCCAGAGCCTGCAACATTTCTCTTGGGATTTTTAAGCCTTTTATTCGTATGGATATGTAAACGGATAGGATTCTAAAACAAAGGAGAGTATATGAATTGGAAATTTTTTACCATTTTAATTCTATTTTATACAACGCTATCCATGGCAGCCCCTTTTTCTGTGTCTCTGCAAAATGCTACAGCCACTTATAGTCAAACAAGCTTTCATATATCTACCACCATAGATGGAAGCTATTCTAGTGGAGCCAATGGATGGGCTATTTCTACTAGCATTGTCAACCAGACTGCTGTATGGGAAACCGCAACAAATCTAAATGCCTCCAGCATAACATTCGCTATGCACCAGTTGCATTCTAACCCTACGCATGTTTTAGGAAGATTTCGCTGGTCTTTTACCACACAAGATAGGTCTACCTTTGCCGATGGGGGAAGCGATGTTACCACAACATGGACAGAGCTTGCCAATCCTGTAGTCACAGCTTTAAACACAACGGCTTTCACTACACTGGCTGACAATAGTATCCTGGCAGGCGGATCAACGCCGTCAACCGATGTTTATTATGTCACCTATACTCTGTCAGGCTATAGCAATATTACGGGTTTCCGCCTGGAAGCTTTAGAACACAGCAATTATCCTGGAAGTGGCCCAGGCCGCGCATCGAATGGAAACTTTGTCTTGACAGAACTGGCTGTTACAGCAGATAGCCTGCCTGTTCCAGAGAGCCAGACCATGCTTCTTCTTTTGGTAGGTATATCTCTGTTTTTTGTAGTCAGACGTTGCTGTATGTAATCTAATGATCACTACGACTTGTGCCACAGGGTAAAGATTTGCATCGAAAAGTTAACACGCATGACGCTCACGTCATTTTTGTTAACTTTTCGTGTAATTCTTTACCCCGTAAAAATTTAACATACCAGACCATGAAAGTGACAAAATTGTCCTCAGAGTAGCTACGGCTACACTTGCGGCAATTTTGTCACTTTCTCCTCGCTCTCCGAGTGCCTCAAAATTTTCGCCTAATAGGCTCTTATAATCAAATGCGGTAGAAATCGTTGCCCTTATTATCCACCAGGATAAAGGCAGGGAAATTGATAACTTTTATGCGGTATATGGCTTCCATCCCTAATTCAGGATATTCGATCAACTCTACTTCTTTGATGTTTTCTTGAGCGAGTATGGCAGCAGGCCCGCCAATGCTCCCCAGATAAAAGCCTCCATGTTTTTTGCAGGCATCAGTGACTGCTTGTGTGCGGTTTCCTTTGGCTATCATGATTTTGCTACCGCCATTTTGCTGGAAAATATCAACATAAGAATCCATACGGCCTGCTGTTGTTGGGCCAAAAGATCCAGAGGGCATTCCTTTTGGTGTCTTAGCAGGGCCAGCGTAGTAGACAGGATGATCTTTTATATATTGTGGCAGCCCATTCCCTGCGTCTAATCTTTCTTTAAGCTTCGCATGGGCAATATCGCGGGCCACTATGATCGTTCCATTTAGGGATAACCGCGTTCCTACTTTTTGTTTGTCAAGCTCAGCAAGGATGACATCCATAGGCTGATCCAGATTGATGGGAACTGAGCCAACGGTATCATCGATGTTCCTATATTTCTCAGGGATAAGGCGGCCAGGATTATCGTCTAGCTTTTCTATCCAGATACCATCTTTATTGATTTTTGCTTTTATATTTCTATCCGCAGCACAGGAAACGCCCATGCCAACAGGGCAAGAAGCACCGTGTCTTGGCAATCTTATGATGCGAACATCAAGGGCAAAGTATTTACCACCAAATTGCGCACCAATTCCCAATTTATAAGATAAATCGAGAATTTTTTGCTCCAATGCTTTATCACGGAATGCCTGTCCTCCTTCATTTCCCTTATCAGGCAAGCCATCGAGATACTTTGCAGACGCAAGCTTTACTGTTTTGAGATTTGCTTCGGCGGATGTTCCTCCAATGACAAAAACAACATGGTATGGTGGGCAGGCCGCAGTACCAAGAGATTTTAATTTTTCGACAATATATTTTTCCAGTTTTTCTGGAGTCAGCAATGCTTTTGTTTCCTGGAAAAGAGATGTTTTATTGGCTGAACCGCCACCTTTAGCAATGAAAAGAAAATTATATTCCTCTCCTTGTGTTGCGTACAAATCTATTTGGGCAGGCAAATTCGTTCCTGAATTTTTTTCTGAATACATATCGAGAGCAATGGTTTGGGAGTATCTTAGATTTTCCTGCGTATATACATTATACACTCCCCTGGCAAGAGACTGCGCATCATCGCCTGATGTCCAAACTTGCTGGCCTTTTTTGCCCATGATTGTGGCTGTTCCTGTATCCTGGCAAAAAGGAAGAATGCCTCTGGCTGAAATCTCGGCATTTTTTAACATGGTAAGTGCAACATATTTATCGTTTTCACTCGCTTCAGGGTCATGGAGAATGTCTGCTATTTTCTGGTTATGCTCTGCTCTAAGAAAAAAGGAGACATCATGCAAGGCAGTTTGAGCGAGTTTGGTAATCCCTTCGTTTTCTACCTTCAATATCGTTTTTCCATCAAAAGTATCTGTGGATACATGATCTTTTGTCAACAGATAGTATTCTGTAGTATCCTTCTCCATGGGAAAAGGCTCTTGATAAAAGAATTCAGACATTTTTATAAAATCCTCCATGATAGTGAAGTGATTGGAAATTTTTAGAAAACTACGCTTCTTCCTCTATTCCCACAACCAATCGAATTCCCAGAGGATGATTGTGTTGTCTTTGCTTCCTGTAATCATATAGCGGAAATGGGAAAGAGATTTTAAGGCGGTAATTTCAGCACTGTGGCCTTGCAATGTCTGACAGCATTGGTAGGTATCCAGATCCCAGATCTTAATAATGCTGTCGGTGCTGATGGATATACAGAATCTGCCATCTTCTGTCAGAAGAACACTGTTGATGTCTTCGGAATGACCATAGAGTACTGCAAGGCACTTCCCTGTGGCGATCTCCCAGATATGCAATGTTTTATCGAGACTTGCCGATACGGCCTTTGTTCCATCATGAGAAACACAAATCGCATTTACCCAGCTTTGATGGCCGATAAAGCTCCGAACCACATCGCCTTTTTGGATATCCCATAGATAAAGCAGGTTGTCCCATCCACAAGAGATAAGCAAGGTAGTATTGGGAACTAAAGCAATGCTTTTAACATGGTCTGTATGTCGCTCCAGGTTGTGCAGGCACTGCCCTGATTCTAAATCCCATACGCGCAAAGTCCTATCGTGGCTGCTGGAGACTAAATAGCGGCCATCAGGTGTAACGAGCAAGGAGCTGATCAAATCCGTATGGTTGTTGAGCAAATAGAGACGATGCCCACTTTTTCTTTCCCAAATTCTGATATTGTTGTCTCGGCTTCCAGAGATAATCTCTCGACCGTCAGGAGTGATCCTGACATGCTCTACCCAATGGTCATGCCCTTCCATGGCATATATACATCGGCCTGTTTCCCATTCCCAAAGGCGTAGCATCTTGTCATGACCTCCAGACACAACAAACCTTCCGTTAGGGCTGATGTCTACACAACTTACTTCTGATTTATGCCCTTCTAGCGTAGCAACGCATTTCCCCTCTTTTACATTCCAGATTTTCAAAGTACCATCTTTGCTTCCTGAAACAAAAGATTCTTGAGAGGGAGAAATAGCAAGGCAGGTAATCGGCCCTCTATGGCCTTCCAAGACTTTATATTTCCAAATCTGGCGCACATCTTTCTTTGGAAATTTTCCCTGGCTGGCTGCTTTATAGATTGCATCCAAAACCTTGGGGTTGCTTTGAAAACCTTGCTGTTGCTGAACAGTACGATAAATACCCAGAGCTTCTTGCGGCTTTTCTTCTTTTAGCTTTTCGTCTGCCTGCTTGATCCATTTTTCTACTTTACGCTGTATTTCAAAATTGGCCTGCCTGGAACGGGGGCTTTGCAGAAGGTATGAAATTTTAGGCTCTTCTAAAAGAATACAGGATTCTGTAGTCAGATCAGTCCAAATGCGCACTAAAGGATCATCACCGCCTGATACAATGAAACTGCCATTGGGTGCTACTGCAATTGTGTTCACCAGGTCTGTATGGCCTTCTAGCGTCGATATGCATTTCCCTGAATATAGATGCCATATTCTCAAAGTACGATCCCAGCTACCAGAGACGAGGAATGGGCTTCCTGCTATAAGAGCAATGCAGGTTACATCGACTTTATGGCCTTCGAGTATATGGAAGCATTTTTTACTTTCCACATCCCATACTCTTACGGTTTTATCTTCACTTCCTGAAATGATCCATTTGCTGTCCGCGCTGATCGCAAGGCAATTCAATGTGCCTTTATGCCCTTCCAAAACGCCTTTGCATTCGCCTGAATCCAGATCAAAAATGCGAATCTTTTGATCCCAGCTACCAGAAACGACCCAGGAATTGTCGCTGGAAACAGCAAGACAGGTTACACCCTCTGTATGGCCTTCCAAAAAATTGACTAGAATTCCTTGCTCGATTTCCCATAGTCCCACTTTGCGATCTTCGCTTGCAGAAATAACATAGCGTCCATCGCTCGTGGTTGCAAGATAGTTGATTTTGTCTGTGTGGCCTCTCAATATCTTTCTGCATGAAAGAGAGCCTAAATCCCAAATTCGCAAAGTTTTATCAATGCTTGCCGTAATAAGATACCCACTGCCTGTTAAAGATAGAGAAGTGATGTCTCGGACATGGCCCTCAAGTCTGCCTACACATTCGCCTGTAATCAGATCCCAGACCAATGCAACACTGTCTCTGCCTATGGAAACAGCGAAGTGTCCATCATGGCTTATAGCGATCTGGAGTGTTCCTTCTTTATGCCCTCTTAGGGTATTTTTGCAGACTCCACTTTCTATTTCCCAAAGTTTTATATATTCGTCTGCTCCTCCTACTAAAACAAGCCTTCCATCAGGAGAAACAGAAATACAATGTACTCCATGCTCGTGCTTTCCCAGGCTTTTGGAATAGCTCCATAGTGGCTGAATTTCGTCTTCTCCTGGTTCAGGGAAAGCGAGGATTTTTTTCTGCAATGCTTTTTCGTAACCTTGGATGACTCTGGGGAGATTGGGTGCTTTTTTCAAAAGCTTTTCGTAAAGCTGTGAGGCTTCTTCTTTGTTGGGGATGGCTTTTTTGTAAGATTTCATATAAACAGAAAAAGCAGAGTTGATTTCTGCGAGATGCAAATATCCCCAAAAGCTATCGCTGGAAGAGGCCATCTTTTGGAATTGGTGGTATGTTTCTTCTAATTTGCCTTGCATTGCCATACCGATTGCCTGAGCCAACAAAAAGTCCAGGTCTTCGGGGAACAAAGCAAGGGCTTTTTCTAAAACTTCCAGTGCTTGTTTTTTCTTTCCCATTTGCAAATAGGATGTGGCGAAATAATACAGATCTTTTTTGAGCGGGATTTCTGTTTTGGATAGATCTTCGAAGATGAATAAAGCTTTTTCATACTGGCCCAGACGATATTGCAAAATTCCCTTCATTCTTAGCAACTCTTTGTTTTTGGGAAATTCCTCGCAGGCTTGCTCTACTTCTGCGAAGGCTTCCTCAAGAAAGCCTCCTTGTTCTAAACAGATCTTACTACGGTAGAAGGTCACAACCTCAGGGTCTATCTTTAAAAAGCGCTTGGTTTCTGAGAGAAGCTGAGAAAGGTCAGATTTTCCCTTTCGCAATTTTAAGAGATGGAGGTTAATTAAAGCCCCTGTGCATTGGCTATCGGATTTTACTGCCTCTTCCAGATATTCTTGCGCTTTTTCTTCTTGCCCAAAGTCCAGGAAGGAAAGTGCTCTGTTATTCCAGTCTACGGCCATAAGCGCGGCTTCATTGGGGGCTTCTCTGGGATAAGAAAATCCGCTAAATTGCAAATAAATTTCTTGCAAAGTCCTGGCGATTTCATCGAAATCTTCTATTCTTTCTTTAGGCTCTAGTGCCAGACACCGCATAATGGTGTCGGAAAAAGAAACAGGGATCTTTGGCTCTACTTTGTGGGGTGGCAAAGGAGGCTGTGTTAGAAGAATATTGCGGAAATTTTCTAATGCTTCCTCTCCTTCTATCCTTTTTGCAACCTTAAAAGGCAGTTCTCCTGTACATAGTTCGTAAAGTATCATTCCAAAAGAATATATATCTACGCTTGTTTCCATTGGTCGGTCTTTTTCGAATTGCTCAGGAGGCATATAAGGTGTGTATTCAAGGTTGATCCCTTCTCGCGAGCGGAAATCGGCTACCTTAGCTTCGCCTTCCTCTGTGATGAATATATTGGCTGGCCTTAAATCGCCGTGTAACAATCCTTTTTGGTGTGCATGCTTCATGCCCCATGCTATCTGGATCGCAATGTCCAGAATCAGCTCGATTTCCATGTCTTGTTTATGGGCAGCCATGAAAAAATCTAGGGTTTTGCCGTTGCTTACATACTCTACGAAAAGCCTTGGCACACCGCAGATATTCTGCACATAGTAAGCACCTACAACATTGGGGTGCTTTCCTAGCTCCACCCACCTTTGTGCCTGGTTAAAAAAACGAACCTGGCTTTCCTTTTCCATTTGGCTGCGGACAGCAAGGGGAATATTCCATTGACAATGTTTTACTTTATGAATGATCTTATTGCTATCCTTGGCGATAATATCCTGTATCTCATATTTTTCGTCGATGATCTGGCCTATTTCCCATTTAGGCTCTAGTCCAGTGTGTTTTCTTTTCTTTTCAGGAGTAGTAAAGGTAGAATATTTTTCAGCAGCATTCACAATAGAATATTCCATGACCTTTGCCTTTCTTATATAAAGATAACGATTTGTGCTAATTGAAAAAAAAATTTGATGGTATACATCGAATTCAAAGAAATTTATCCATAGATTACACAGATTTTCAAAGCCTTTATCTGCGTAATCTGTAATAGTCAAAATGATCCTGTGCAATTAGATTTTTGCAAAAAAAGCAAAGATTTTTATCACGAATAAGACGAATGGTCGAATGGCACGAATAGTTTTTATAGAAATTTTATTCGCGTAATTTGTATATTCGTCTTAGAGCCTATCCGAAAAATAATTTTAGGCGAAAATTTTGAGGCGCTCGGAGAGCGAGGAGAAAGTGACAAAATT